>NZ_DAIOFX010000089.1:0-5492 GCF_036745535.1 Dissulfurispira sp. | reverse complement strand
CCCTTACTGTTTAAAAACTGGCTGTACTTTTTATCGGTTCCGAGTATATGGTTTTGGATCCAATCTCTCAAGAAACCTAACACCTCCACTGTGATAACCGGCGCACCTTGCTGAAAGTCCTTCTGGAGTTCTATTGCCTTTTGAGTGAGTTTCTCATGCTCTGCTTTATGCGCTTTGTATTCAGGATAGCCGTGTGTACTCATGAATCTTTCTTCTGTGGCAAAGTGTGTTCCCACGTATTGAATTAGCTCTGTAAGCGTCTTGCCCAATACCTCAGTGCCCTTACCTGCCTTCATTGAATCATGCAGTGAATTAAGCAGATCCACAAGTTTCTTATGCTGGCTGTCAATCTCTTTGATGTTTACACTGTACTTATCGCTCCACACAAATAATGCCATGTTACACCTCCTACTAAGAATATGTGTTATAAGATTTATACAAACGGGTTTTACCCGTTAAAGTTGGACAGGCAGGAGAACTGCATGTTTCCTGGGTCAATGAACCCTTTTTTGTTAGTTAGCCCTTCCAAACTCCATGTAAATTGCAATACTCCCTTGCAGTAATTGCCGATGCATCAATCATGAAAACAGCTTCTGGCACATCACCCGGTTTTAAGAATTGACGATATGCTTTTCCATCTGCTATAACCTCTATCCACTCAATGTAATGTTTTTCTTCCATTGGATGGGGAACGCTCCCAACCTTTACTTTAAAGCCGCCTTCTATCTTTTCCACTACAGGAACATGTTTTTCCTGAGACGCGTCCACTGTATTCTCTTCATAGAACTTCATTGGCTGGCCGCAGCACACCAATTGCCCTATGCCTTCGTGTATCATCTCCACCATGTTGCCGCATATTTCGCATTTGTATATTTGCAGTCTCTTTGTCATCTCTACCTCCTTTGATTATTGGCAGGGCTAAAGCCCTGCCACATGTAAGTTTATTTTTCCTCGTATGCCTCGTAAACCTTTCCGACCATTTTGGGAGAAGGTGTAAGGGTCTTGTCGCCTTCTTCCTTCCATTTTGCAGGGCATCCTTCTGCGGTATGCTTTGCAAGGTGGAGGTTTGCCTTGAACTTCCTCATCAGCTCATCGATATTTCTACCCATGTTGTAGAAATTGACTTCGGAATTGAGGAGTTTGCCTTCGGGGCTGATTATAAATGTCCCTCTCAATGCAAGTCCTGTAGCTTCGTCATATACGCCAAACATCCTCGATAATTTCCCTGTCGGGTCTGCACCCATGGGATATTTGACATCCTTAAGCATCTTTTCTTCCCTCTGCCATGCAAGCTGGACAAACTTTGTATCGGTGCTGACTGTAATCACCTCTGCACCCATCTTTTTAAACTTTTCATACTGCTCTGCCAGAGCAGCGAACTCAGTAGCTCAGACAAATGTAAATGCAGCGGGATAGAAGAAAAGAATTGTCCATTTCTTGTCTGCCTTTAATGTTTCAAGGCTTATCTCCCCGAAATCCCCTTTTGTCGGCTCGAATGTATCGAGCTTGAAATCAGGAACGTCCTGCCCAACCTTTAATCCGCAACAAATTTCGCTCATAATTCATACCTCGGAAATTTAGTTTTTAATTAGAAGCCAAAGGCTCCAGTTTGTTGTTAAAAATTAAGACTTCTGCATTGTGCCTTTTTCACCGCACTTCGAGCACTTCTGGGGCTTGCATCTGCCCTCTCTTGTCGTGCCGCATTTACTGCATTTAAAGACTGCCACTTTACTCACCTCCTTTATTCTTTTGCCTTGCACTTTGAACATATACCGTAAAACTCTATATGGTTGCCGATTATCTCAAAGCCTGCCCTCTCGCCATTGGCGATAGGCAGCTTATAGTCGCCATGTATATCCACAATCTTTTTGCATTTAACGCATATAAGATGGTGATGGGGTTCGGTATCCGGATCGAACCTTTTTTTGTCGGGGTCGATCGCAAGCTCCAGAAGGCCGCCCTTCTGCCTCAATGTTTCGAGGGTGTTGTAGACAGTTGCAAAGGACATTGTAGGAAACTTCTTTGAAACCGCCCTGTAAATATCCTCTGCCGACGGATGGTCCTTATTCCCATCGAGATAATCGAGGATCGCAAGCCTCTGCGGGGTAAGCTTTAATCCTATGTCTTTGTATTTTTCCATTTCCTATCTCTTTAGAATTATTCTTATTAACTATAACTTATCATATTAGAGTTATTATTATCAAGTAATTTTTTTAAATTGACTGCTGAAGGAGAAAGGGACAAAATGTTAAACTTAAAAATGGCTGAAAATATTCTCATTCGTGGCGTTAACTGGATCGGCGATGCTGTTATGACCATGCCCGCCATAAGGGCATTGAGAAAGGCATATCCAGAATCAAAAATCAGCCTGCTCGTAAAGCCATCTGTTTCACCAATTTTTGAGAGGGATCCAAATATCGATGAGATCATGTTATATGAAGAAAGATTTTCAGGGATATTTGGAAAATTGAGACTTGCTATGAAGCTGAGGAGAGGGCATTTTTCCAATGCAATACTCTTACAGAATGCCTTTGATGCTGCACTCATAACATTCCTTGCAGGCATCCCCGAAAGAATAGGATACAGCAGGGACGGAAGGGGATTTCTTCTTACGAAGCCGATTCCCTCTGGTGGCGATGACAGAAAAGCACATCATATAGATTATTATCTTAACCTTTTTAAAGCTGCAGGCATAAATGCGGAATATTCAAATCCATGGATTTATCTTTCCATCGATGAGCGATTATCAGCAAGGGATAAATTATCATCGCTGAAAAGACCGATCTTAGGGATAAACCCGGGCGCTACATATGGATCTTCAAAGAGATGGTTCCCTGAAAGATTCGCACAGGTTGCAAACTGGTTTATAAAGGAAACAGACGGCAGTGTTGCAATCTTCGGCGGCAGGAATGAAGTGGATATTGCAGAGGAGATAGATAAACATATCAATGAGAATAAAATCTTCCTTGCCGGAATGACTTCTCTCAGAGAGCTTATTCCGCTTATTTCAGAATGCGATGTGTTTGTCACAAATGATTCCGGACCAATGCATATAGCCTATGCAGTTGGTACGCCCATAGTTGCCATATTCGGCTCAACAGATCCGGATTTGACAGGCCCTGTGGGAGGCAATAATATTGTAGTCAAGACAGACCTTGCATGCAGCCCATGTTTTGAGCGAACATGCAAAAATAATGATATGAAGTGCATGTATACCGTTACACCTGAGGATGTATATTTCGGGGTCAAGGAGTTATTGCCTGTAAAAAAGGCTGTGTTTTTTGACAGGGACGGCACATTGTGCAGGGATGCCGATTATCTGAACAACTGGAATGACTTTAAGGTCTTCCCTGAAATAGATAGTTTGAACGAGTTAAAGGGAAAAGGTTTTGTCCTGATCGGTGTGAGCAACCAGTCGGGAATCAGCAGGGGGATTGTGGATGAACAATTCGTAAAGGAAGTGAATCAGGTATTTATCGATAAATACGGGTTTGACGATTTCTATTATTGTCCGCATGGTCCTGATGAGAATTGTTCATGCAGAAAGCCCGAGCCGGGAATGCTTTTAAGTGCAAGGGCAGATCACAGGATTAATCTGAAAGAGTCTTATGTTGTTGGAGACAAGGATGCCGACATGCTCCTTGCAAAGGCTGTTGGAGCTAAGGGTATACTTATAAAGACAGGCAAACAGCAGGAATCAGCCCATGCTGATTTTGCAGCCGATAACCTGAAAGATGTTGTGGATTTAATAATATCCCATGAATAAAATTTCGATAAAGAAGATTCCTAAAAAAATATTGGTTATAAAGCCGAGTTCTCTCGGTGATATTGTGCACAGCCTTCCATTTCTTAATGCTGTAAAGGATGCTTTTCCCTCTGCTGAAATACACTGGGTAGTAGCAAAGGGTCTTGAAGGCCTCCTCGAAAACCATCCCATGGTGAAAAGACTTTGGGTAATCAATAAAGACCAGTGGAAGAATCTGAAGAAAATAAAAGAGACAGCTATAGAATTTAAGAGTCTATTTAAAGAACTTGAAGATGAATCCTATGATATTGTAATAGACCTTCAGGGTCTTCTGAGAAGCGGCATATTGACATATGCAACCCGCGCTTCTGTCAGGGTCGGCTTTAAAGAGGCAAGGGAGGGCAGCATCCTGTTCTATACACATAAGGTTAAAGGTGGAAGGGAAATACATGCAGTGGACAGGTATTTGAAGATTGCATCTGCTGTCGGCTGTGAGATTGAGGATGTGAAATTTCCCATGCCGCTCATTATAGAATCCAAAAGTGTAAAGAAACTAAAGGAAGATATTGGAGATTATGCAGTGCTTGTTCCGGGTGCTCGATGGAAAACAAAGAGATGGCAGCCTGCGAATTTCGGAAAACTTGCATCCATTCTTGACATAAAGACTGTGATAGTCGGAAGCGCAAGCGATGCAGAAATAGCTAAGGGCATTGAATTTTGCTCCGGTGGAAAGGCATTGTCAATAGCAGGGAAAACAGATATAAAGGAGCTTATATCCATAATCGGGGGTGCAAGGTATGCTATCACCAACGATTCAGGGCCAATGCATATAGCTGCCGCCTTTGGTATTCCTGTGGTTGCGATATTTGGTCCGACAAACCCTGTGAGGACAGGGCCATATGGCAGAAATCATATTATAGTTAAGTCGGATATTGGGTGTGCGCCGTGTTATAAGAAGAATTGCAAGAGGGTTAAATGTATGGATGATGTATCTGTTGAGAAGGTATACGAAGCAGTAATGAGCATTTGTTAAATCGAAATTAAGTGATTTTGTAAGGCAGGCACTGCTACAAGACTTTAAAAGTCCTTGTTCATGTGCATATGTAAGATTATAGATGCATTATCCATCAAGTATCCAATGTAGTAGATGACGGATACAAGATAGAAGTTTACACAAGTGCGGAGTTTAAAGTCTTTCCGCAGCACCTGCCTTACAAATCTGAATATAAAATAGCTTATTTTAAGCTAAAATATAGGAGGAGATATGAAGTATCAGGTTGGTGAGACAGGAAGGGTTGTTGTTGCGCGGTTTGAGGACAGGGACAATATCTTGCAGGGACTCAGTGAGATTGCAAAGAAGGAAAATATAAGAGCAGGCGTATTCTATCTTGTTGGAGGCATGAGAAGCGGCAGATTTGTGGTAGGCCCTGAAAAGGAAGAACTGCCGCCGATTCCCATATGGCGTGAGCTTGGTGAAAGCCACGAGATTGTCGGGCTTGGAACTATTTTCTATCAGGGCGATGAGCCAAAGGCCCATTTTCATGGAGCATTCGGAAAGAAGGATAATGTGAGGGTAGGCTGCGTAAGGGAAAATGCAGAGACATTCCTTGTCCTTGAGGCGATAATAATTGAGATAAAGGGTGTGAATGCAGTCAGGGAGTTTGATCCGGTTTCGAATATGGTATTGCTCACTGTAAAATAAGGCTTTTAGACAGGTAAATCCTCATTTTCAAAATCAGGTTGTCCC
>NZ_DAIOFX010000088.1:0-5511 GCF_036745535.1 Dissulfurispira sp. | reverse complement strand
TTTTGCGGCTGTAGCGTAAGGAGCATTAGAACTGTCAAAACAGAGCTTCTGAACGTAAGAGACTTATCCTTATCGCTGGATTTGGGAACTAAATGAGCCTGATAAAAGACAAATACGAGCGCATTATCGATTACATGCGCATCTCCATCATCGATCGCTGCAACCTCAGATGCATCTACTGCATGCCCTCGGAAGGCATAAAACCGATCGAGCATAAAGATATCCTCGGCTATGAAGAGATTATAAGGATAGTCAGGATTGCTGCAGGTCTGGGTGCAAGAAAGATAAGACTCACAGGCGGAGAGCCTCTCATAAGAAAAGACCTTCCTTATTTAGTCTCATCCATAAACAGCATAGAAGGCATCGAGGATATAAGCCTCACAACTAACGGCCTTTTGCTTAAGAAATATGCCCAATCCCTTTCATCCGCAGGATTAAGGAGGGTCAATGTAAGCCTTGATTCCCTCCGCCCGGAGAGATACAGGGAGATAACAAGGGGAGGGGATATAAACAGTGTGCTGGAAGGAATTCACGAGGCAGAAAACGCCGGGCTTCTGCCTATAAAGATAAACATGGTTCCGATAAGAGGATTCAATGATGATGAGATAGAGGAATTTGCGAGACTGACATTAAAGACCTCCTATAATGTGAGATTCATAGAGTTCATGCCAATAGGCGCAAAGGAAATCTGGGACCACGAAAAATACATATCTACAGAGGAAATAAAAGAGAGGGCATCAAAAATTGCGCCGCTGATTCCTGTGAAGATCAGGAGATCCGGCCCTGCAAGATATTTCAGATTCGAGGGGGCGCCGGGGGTTGTAGGATTCATAAGCCCTATAACCCATCATTTCTGCAATTCATGCAACCGGCTGAGATTAACATCCGATGGAAAGCTCAGGCCCTGCCTGTTCTCTGAAACAGAGATCGATTTGAAATCAGCAATGAGATGCGGCGCATCAGATGAAGAAATCGAGAGGCTCTTAAGGCTTTCCATCGAAATAAAGCCCGAAGGGCATTCCATAAACCACGAGAAGTGCTTTACGCACCTGAAACCTATGTCGAAGATAGGCGGATAGTTTTAAAGTCTCCAGTATCTGAAACCTGCCAATTCTAAAACATCTCCATTAAAGAGTCCTTTTACGTCAATAAAAACAGGACTGCTGTTCCCGCACAGAGAACGCAGATATTCAACAGAAAACTCTTTGAATTCATCATGCTTTACAGTCACGATGATACCGTCATAAGGAGAGGAACCCTCAGGACTTCCGATCATATCGATACCGTATTCTAAGCGCACTTTTTCCCTGTCGGCTTCAGGGTCATAGACAAACGGGCTGGCGCCATACTCTTTAAGTTCATTGTATATATCAATCACCCTCGTATTGCGGACATCCTTTACATTCTCCTTAAAGGTAAATCCCATAAGCAATACCTTGCTTCCCTTGACAGCAACCTGTGCCTTTATCAACTCCTTTATTGTCTGTTCGGCAATATACTTGCCCATGTAATCGTTTATCCGCCTGCCCGCAAGGATAACCTCCGGATGATAGCCGACCTCCTGCGCCTTAAAGGTTAGATAGTAAGGATCAACTCCTACGCAGTGCCCCCCTACGAGACCGGGCTCAAAAGGAAGAAAATTCCATTTGGTCTTTGCAGCATCGAGCACTTCCCTTGTATCAAGACCGAGCTTATGAAAGATTATGGAAAGCTCATTGATCAACGCTATATTAAGATCCCTTTGTATGTTCTCGATAACCTTTGCTGCCTCTGCTGTCTTTATATTCCGTGCTTTATAGATTCCTGCCTTTACCACCTTTCCGTATATTTCAGAAATGAGTTCTGTCGTCTCATTGTCCTGTCCTGCAATAACCTTCACGACATTTTCGAGGGTATGGACCTTGTCCCCGGGGTTTATCCTCTCCGGTGAGTATCCCAGCTTAAAGTCTATGCCTGCCTTCATGCCCGAATATTTTTCGAGAATAGAGCCGCAGATGTCTTCTGTCACCCCGGGATATACCGTTGATTCATATACAACTATAGCTCCCTTTGACATATTACTGCCGACTATTTCCGAAGCCGATTCAAGGGGTCTAAGGTCAGGGATATTGTGGGAGTTTATGGGTGTGGGGACCGCAATGATTATCACACTGGCATTTTTTAATGCCCGGGGATTGGCAGTAAACTCAACAGATGTTTTTTTTATGTCCTCAGATGAGACCTCGAGTGTCCAGTCATTGCCTGATTTTAATTCATTTATCCTCGATTCGCTTATATCAAAGCCTGTTACTCCTTTAAAGACCCTTCCCAAACTAATGCAAAGAGGGAGCCCTACATACCCAAGTCCAACAACAGCTATTTTCCTTTTCCCAGAAACAAAATCTTCTGTCATCCGATAACCTCACATATGAGCTAATCTGATATAATAAAAAAATTAGATTTTAAAATCCACTGTTAGGGGAAGAATTGATACCCGTTTCTGTTGTCATAGTAACAAAGAACGAAGAGAAAAACATAGGCGATGCCCTCGAAAGCGTAAAGGATTTTGAGGACATCGTCGTTGTCGACTCCTTCAGCGAGGACAGAACAGTAGAGATATGCAGGCAATACACGAGTAAGGTGTTTCAGCATGAATGGCAGGGATATGCAAGGCAGAAGCAAATGGCTGTAGATTATGCAGAAAAACTATGGGTATTGATACTCGATGCTGATGAAAGGGTTGCTCCAGAGCTTAAGGCAGAGATTATGGAAAAAATAGCGATAGAGAGGTCTGCCGGGTTTTATATTCCGAGAAAGAATTTCTTCCTCGGCAAATGGATAAGACACAGCGGATGGTGGCCTGATTATACCGTGAGACTTTTCAAAAAAGATCTATCTTTCGTAGAACAAAGGGAAGTCCATGAAAAGGTTATCGTTAAAGGTCCTGTGGACTATCTGAAAAACCCTCTGGAGCATTATACGTACAGGACGATCTCTGATTATATTAAAAAAATGGAAAGCTATTCCACGCTCTCTGCACAGGAAATGCTCATCAAAAATCCTCACCCTTCTTCTACTTTCCTGGCCCTCAAGATGATGTTAAGCCCTGCCTTCACCTTTATAAAGATGTTTTTCCTCAAGCAGGGCTTCAGAGACGGAGTGCACGGCTTAATGCTTGCTGTGCTCTATAGCTTTTACACATTCTTAAAGTATGCAAAAACACTGGAGAAGACTAAAAGTTGAGGCTTGCATTCATAAAAAAAAGGTTTTCTATCCACGGCGGTGCAGAGAGGTATCTGCAAACCCTTATACAACACCTCAAAAATGCAGGCCATGAAATACATGTATTCGCAAATCAATGGGTCGATGAAGAAGGGATAACATTTCATAAGGTTAATATTATTCCCTTCACCTCTTTCCTCAGCACGCTGACATTTGATATCAATGCAAGGTCAAGGGTTAACCCCGTTAGAAGCAAAGCTCCTAACGGGGTTAAGGGTCAAGGGTCAATGGTCTACGATTGTATTATAAGTTTTGAGAGGACGACATGCCAGGACATATACAGGGCCGGCGAAGGATGCCATGCAGAGTGGCTTCAGATAAGGTCAAAGACCGGGCCGTTTTACAAAAAACTCTCTTTCAAAATAAATCCGCTTCATATAGCGATTCTTAATCTCGAAAAAAAACTCTTCAAAAATACAAAACTTATAATTGCAAATTCAAAGATGGTGAGGGAGCAGATAATAAGACACTATGCCGTGCCTGAAGACAAGATAATGATAATCTACAATGGAGTGGATCTGGCGAGGTTTTCTCCGGGAAATAAAGAGAAATGGCGCGACGATACAAGAAATAACCTCGACATGCCGAAGGGTTCAAAGGCACTGCTTTTTGTGGGCTCTGGATTTGAAAGGAAAGGACTCGAGACCCTTATACATGCCATGCCCTTAATAAAAAGGGATATAAAAACCCTGATTGTCGGCAAAGGCGATACGAACAAATACAGGGCATTGGCAGAAAAGCTCAGGGTCTCGGACAAAATTATTTTCCTCGGCACACAGAAGGATATAGAGAAATTCTATGCAGCATCAGATTTGTTTGTGCTGCCGACACTTTACGACCCGTTCAGCAATGCCACATTAGAGGCAATGGCATCGGGAATACCTGTGATAACAACCAAAAACAACGGGGTGGCCGAACTGATAGAGAATGGACATGAGGGCTTTGTTGTGGATGGCCTCTCTGATGCAAAAGAACTTGCTGATAAAATAAATCTCTCGCTTGCAAATCTCAAACTTATGGGCGAAATGGCAAGAAAAAAGGCCGAGGCATTTCCCATAGAAATGGCTGCGAGAGAGTTCATGGGAGCAATACAACTGGTGGCAAAATGAATTTCGCCGGCATAAAAAAAATACTTGTTATAAAACTCAGACATATCGGCGATGTGCTTCTTGCTGTTCCTGTATTCAGGGCATTAAAGGAGACATTTCCCGATGCACACATAACAGCCCTTGTAAATTCCGGCACAGAGGATGTCCTGAAGGGGAACCCACTGATAGATGAAATACTCATCGTGGACAGAAGCATAAAAAGACTCTCGCCTATAAGGCGATATGCAAAAGAAATAGCCTTTCTCAAAAATATCAGGGGAAATGGCTTTGATATGACAGTTGACCTCACCGGCGGGGACAGGGCTGCAATAATATCCTTAATATCAGGGGCAAGATATAGAATTAGCATGAAATCAGAAAAGGGGTTTCTTGGAAAGAAACACCTTATCACTCATATAGCAGAAGTTGATGGCAGAAGACATACAGTCATGCAAAATCTTGAGGTTGTCAGTCAGTATGGAATAAGTACAAAAAACCTTTCTATAGATTTTTACATTCCAGAAAAAGACAGAATTTTTATTAAAAGAATTATTAAGGAAAACAACACAGAAGAAAATGATATTGTTGTGCATGTGCATCCCACTTCAAGATGGCTCTTTAAGTGCTGGAAGGATGAATACATGGCATGGGTTATAAAATGGCTTCTGGATAGCGGAACAACCGTGATTGTTACATCATCCCCTGACAGGCGAGAAATGGAAAAGGCAAGGAGAATTCTGTCTTTAGTCGGGGACAGTCCCGATTCTACGGCTTCGCCCGTAAATCTTGGACAATCCCCTCACGGTTCACGGTTAATAGACCTCTGCGGAAAGACAACAATAAAACAGCTCGGGGCTATATCAGCAGCATCTGATTTATTCTTTGGTGTTGACTCTGCACCAATGCATATTGCAGCAGCAGTGGGAACGCCTGTTGTTGCCCTGTTCGGCCCAAGCGGTGCATTCAACTGGGGGCCGTGGGACAATAAAATTTCAAATTTTAAATTTCAAATTTCAAATCTTGAAAACCCCTACCCCAACAAGAATGGAATACAAACATTCGGAATGCATACTGTTATTCAAAGGAATTGGGAATGCATCCCCTGTGGAAAAGACGGATGCAATGGAAGTAAAATAAGTAAATGCCTTGAGGATATAAAACC
>NZ_DAIOFX010000087.1:0-5559 GCF_036745535.1 Dissulfurispira sp. | reverse complement strand
AGATAGATATTGAAAATCTGGATTATAAGCTAATAAAGCCGTTGATTTGGTGGGAGTAAAAGGACAAAAAACTCAAAACTAAAAACTCAAAAGTAAAAAGTAAAAGGTCAAAAGTCAAAAGTAAAAAGTTTAGCGTTATGGATAAAATGAAGAATTCAAAAAATCAGGATGTGGGAGTAAAAGAAGATATAAAAACGCGTTGTTATTCTTTTTCTTTGCAAGTTATTGGTTTTATAGAAACACTGGAAATTTGTCGGCTTCTCTGCACCGAGGGCAAGGGCAGGTAACATATCCGTTCCAAGGTCAACAGCCAATATCTGCATGATTGTGAGGGGCAGTGGAATCCTGAAAAGCACATAGGCAAGATAGGGCACAATCTCTGGTATATTTGATGAAACGATATAACTTATGAATTTTCTTATATTTTCATAAACTGCCCTTCCTTCTTCAATGGCATTTACTATGGTTGCAAAATTATCATCGAGGAGTATCATATCTGCAGCTTCTTTTGCCACAACGGATTGAGACATATCCTTTTCGGCAATAAAACAAATATAGAACTTGGCTCCACAGACTTTTGCAAGGTTCAGTGCATAGCGTGCGGCGATTTCCGAATCCAGATGTTCATTGACTGCTGAAAGGATTTTCTTATACATACTAAACTATATCACATAAAACCCTACAATAAAGTAACACAACTTTACATTTTTGTAGTGCCTGAATTAAACTTAATTTCATGAGCCGCAACTATGATAAAACAGTCGAAATCACTGCCCTTTATGAGATAAGCAAGCTCCTCGGTTCATCCCTGAATCTTAAATCAAACCTCAGAGGGGTTATGAGGGTGCTGTCGGAATATCTGGATATGAAAAGGGGAACGGTTGCGCTGCGAAATAACAATGAGGTCTCCATCATTGCCGCCCACGGAATGTCAGAAGAGGAAATCAAGAGGGGCAGATACAAACTCGGAGAGGGCATCATCGGAAGGGTTGCAAAGCACGGCTCTCCCATAGTAATTCCGAATATCGGCGATGAACCATTATTTTTCAATAAAACCGGCTCAAGAAAGGCTATAAGGAAAGAGAATATCGCATTTCTATGCGTTCCTATAAAATTCAAACATGAGATACTTGGTGTATTGAGCGTTGACAGGCTGTTCGGCTCAAAGGCATATCTTTTGAGGAAGACCTCAGATTGCTGAAGATCATCGCCTCGCTTATGGCACAATCCGTAAAACTGCATATGGAAATCGAGAAGGAAAGAGAGGCATTCCTTGAGGAGAAGGAAAATCTCAAACAGCAGCTTAAAGGCAGATACAGGGTGGAAAATATAATAGGACAGTCCGACAGAATGCAGGAGGTTTTCGAGGCTATTCATAGGGTTGCCCCCTCAAAGGCCACTGTACTTTTACGTGGCGAAAGCGGCACCGGTAAGGAGCTGATTGCAAAGGCCATCCATTATATGAGCCCGAAGTCTAAAGGTCCCTTTATAAAATTTAACTGTGCATCCGTTCCTGAAGGACTCCTTGAATCGGAACTATTCGGACACGAGAAGGGCTCATTCACAGGCGCAACTGCAATGAGAAAGGGCAGGTTCGAGCTCGCAAATGATGGGACCATATTCCTTGATGAAATTGGCGATCTGCCGTTGACGCTCCAGCCAAAGATATTGAGGGTCTTGCAGGAAAAGGAGTTCGAGAGGGTAGGAGGAGAAAAGACCATAAAGGTTGATGTGAGGCTTATTGCGGCAACGAGCAGAAATTTAGAAGAGCTTGTTTCAGCCGGAAAGTTCAGAGAGGATTTATACTATCGCCTCAATGTTGTACCGGTATTTTTGCCCCCTCTTCGTGAAAGAAAAGAAGACATTACTATTCTTGTGGAACACTTTCTGAAAAAATACAATGAGGAAAACCAGAATTCGGTAAAGATTACACCGGAAGTTTTAAATATGTTTTTAAACTATGATTGGCCCGGAAATGTGAGGGAACTCGAAAATACCATAGAAAGGCTTGTTGTTATGGCGGCTGGCAATAACATAACTTCATCCGATCTGCCATTGAATATCAGGGAGCAATCCATAAAGGCAAGATATACCGTTCAGATAAAGGACGCTCTACCTTCCACAATCGAGGACATAGAGAAGGCAAAAATCCTTGATGCCCTCCAGAGGACAGGATGGGTTCAGGCAAAGGCAGAAAAACTCCTCGGCATTACGCCGAGACAGATTGGGTATAAGATGAAGAAGTACAGTATCCAGGAAGTTCATAGTTGATGGTTTATCATCTAAGTTAAGCGGTTATATATGTCAGGCACGGCTCAAAGACTTTAAAAAGTGTTGGTTCAAGTGTATATATAAAATTATAAGAGCATTATCCAGCAAGTATCCAATGTAGTAGAATACGGATACAAGATAAATGTCTTTACAAGTGCGGGGTTTAAAGTCTTTTTGCCGCACCTGACATATATTTCTAAATTAGAAGCGCTCAATTTATGGGCAAAATAATAGCGATAACGAATCAGAAGGGCGGGGTCGGCAAGACTACAACAGCCCTGAATCTTTCGTCCTCCCTTGCCCTTGCAAACGAAGACATCCTTGTAATAGACTCAGACCCACAGGGCAATCTCACAAGCGGGTTTGGAATAAAAAAAGAGGGCATGAAGGCTGGCCTATACGAGGTTTACAGCGGCAAGGTCTCTGTAGAGGAAGCCATGCAGCAGACCCTTATTCCCAATCTTTATATCCTGCCGACTTCCATGGATCTGTTTACAGCAGAGATAGAGTTGCTCGAACGTCCTGAGAGGGAAAATCTGCTGAAGATGCTGTTAAAGCCTTTTAAGGAAAAGTTCAGATACATATTTATAGACTGCCCTCCGTCATTCGGTCTGCTCACGCTTAATGCACTTGTTGCAGCAGAATCGGTGCTGATCCCTGTTCAGTGCGAGTATTTTGCAATGGAGGGTCTGAGCATTCTTATAAAGCTTCTCTGGAGGATACGCGGAGGTTTTAACGAGACCCTCGATATAGAGGGAATACTGCTCACCATGTATAGCAGACACCTTGCATTATCAAGGCAGATATCGGATGATGTGAGGCGCATTTTCAAATCGAAGGTCTACGACACCGTGATCCCGAGAAATGTCATACTCGCCGAGTCTCCAAGCCACGGCAAGCCCGCAGTCCTCTATGCGCCCAATTCATCCGGTGCACAGGGATATATTGCTTTGGCAAAGGAGATATTGAACGAGAATAATCTGTTGTTTTAGAAACGGATAGTGGAGATCAGATCTTGCTTAATGCTTTATATAATCCTATGACAAACTCCGTCATTCTGTCATAATCAAGTGTTTCTGCAGTATCTCCATGAGCATGATAATTGGGGTTCCTGTAGAATGCTGTGTCTGTGATCATGAATGCAGAATAGCCGAACTCCCAGAAATTAAGGTGGTCGGAGAAATTAACGCCGGGAACAATGGAAACAGCATTGAGGGATTCTACAGGTATAGCTGATACTGATTTAAATAATTTTTTGACCCTTATGGTAAATGACCTTGATGAGAGGTTTCCCACAAATGCAATAAAATTGCCCTTATCCGGGTAAAACCATAGACTTTTATTCTTTCATCTTTAAGGCTGTTTGCGTAGATGTAGCTTCCCATATTTTTCGTCATGAAAATGGGAGGTTCCTCAAGAGTGAATGCAACGAAACGGACTGTCCTTTGCAAAGGCTTTAACACGGTTAGTCTCGCCAGTTCAAGAAGTCCTGCCACTCCGCTCGCATTGTCGTCTGCGCCTGGCGTGTCGATGACAGTGTCATAATGCGCTCCGACTACAAGTATTCCGTCTTTAGATTCCTTTGTGCCTTTTATTTCACAGATTATGTTGTAGTATGTACTGCCTCTATAATTGAAAGGCTGCCTTTTTACATTGCAGCCATAGGAATGGAATCTGTCTTCGATATAATCAGCAGTCCTATTCAGCTTTTCCATGTCGAGATAACTCCGCTGACCTATGTCATGAGAGAGATATTTTATGGTCAAAATAAGATTTTGTTTTAATTTATCCATTTCAAAGGCTTCTGAAGTCGCTGAAGTGAGCAATATCAGAAGCATCGGTAAAATATAAACGGTCATTGCTATTTTTTTATATACTTCATCTGAATATCCCAGAGTATAAGCCCTGCGCCTTCGAGTCTCGGAGGCAGCGATTTTTTTGATTTCAGAGGCAATATGTTCGGCATTGTCAGATTTAGCCGCGAGTTCTCTGGCTTTTTTATCAAAGGCAATAAGATAGTCCTTCATTTCTTCTATATCTTTCTTTGTTGAGATCGGCCCGTGTCCCAGAATGATCTTCTCGACATCCATTGTCATAATGTAATCGAGCACCTTAACCCATTCTTCAATGTTTCCTTCTCCAAGGAAAGGATGATAATTTGTAAATAAAATGTCCCCTGCAAACAGTACTTTCTTTTCTGGCAGATAGACCAGGATACTTCCGTCGGTATGTGATGGCCTGATGTAAATCAGCTCAACCTTCTGATCTCCCAGATCTATCTCCATCCTGTCAGTAAAGGCCAGAGCAGGATAGGCAATCCTTTTCAGAGACTTTTCGTAAAGGTCGAGAGAATCGATATCCTCAGGCATCTCGATCCAGAGCACATGCCCTCCTGATGGCCGCGATACCTTTGTTCCTTCCGGGAAATACTTCATGACAGCCTCGGACATCAGACTTATGTTCCTTGCGTATATACTTCTTATTTTTCTTAAATGATGGTCATAGCCGCGCGTCTTTAAGAAAGCCTGCAAACTCCTCCTTTATCGGAAACCGCCACGGCGATTCCATCTTTTTATACTTTGATTCAAGACCGAGGAAGGCTATCGCACTGTTGATGTTTTCCATCAACTCCCAGCAGAAATCCTTTGCAGGCATTTGAATTGCAACCCTCCCTTTTGGCTTCAATGTCATATATGCACGTGCTATTACATCCTCCTGCTCTTTTATCCATTGGAGTGCAGAATTGGAGTATACGAGGTCAAACTCCTCTTTAAAATCGAGCTTCTGCGCCGGGATGTTCATCAGAGCGATATTGCCTGCAGACAGAGTTTTTTCTCTTGCCCTTTCAAGCATCTCGATAGACGGATCTATTCCGACGACTTTTCCTTTGTGCGCCAGACGCGCAAGTTCGATTGTAAGTGTTCCTGTACCGCAGCCGATGTCCAATATTGAGTCTTCTGTCTTTACACAGGACATGGCAATAAGTTCTCTGCCCACATCGGTCTGCGGCGAGTGTGTGGCATCGTACATTTTTGCATCCCATTTCATAACGCACCTCCAAAATAAAGTGGCAAAATAAAAAGGCCACGGTGTTTGTACCGTGGCCTTCGAGTTTTTCCTGTTATCTTCCGCTAAAAGCTAATAGAATCCCCCTCCAGCCACGGCATTTAAATGCCATGCGGTTTTATTAAGGAGCCTATTTGCTATAAGCAGATTGCAAAACATGTTTTGGATATAGATAGTTTTCATTTCCATGTCAAGCAAAATTTTTGATGCTAGCCAGATAGG
>NZ_DAIOFX010000086.1:0-5775 GCF_036745535.1 Dissulfurispira sp. | reverse complement strand
CTATGAGGCATTCAACCATGTAGAGCTTACAGCTTTCATGGGCATTTTTATAACAGGATTCCCATATGCACACTCCCACGTATTCCGGCTCGATACCGGCAATATCACATACGCCATTGTTAAAATTGGGACACATAATTTCACCCCCTGAATGTGTGAATTTTAAATGGTTTGTCTTCTTATCGGCCTTCTATTATATTTTAAATGAGTGAATGTTGCAGGATAATGAAATGGAGATTAAATTTTAGGAACAGTTTGCAAGCCTATTCCTCTGGATACCTCAGATAAAATGCAGCCTTTGTTATTTAAAAATGCACAATCTATAAAACAGCTACAACTGTTGGACTCAAGCCTTTGTCTGACGACTGCTGTGAATTTACCGGTCAGAATCATGAACTTCTTTGATCTCCTTGCGATTCTCTTTGCCATACATAAAATCCAAAGGCATATTGAATCAACATTTATTGCCTTTTCAAAATTGACCACCACACGATCTGAGTTTTCTATTGAACTCATCAAGGCAGCTATGAGTTTATCACGATCCTTTGTGGTCAGGTCGTCAGTAAAGGTTAGAATCGTAGTATCATTTAATTGTTCAAATCTAATATTCTCAAATTTTTCTGTACTCACATGATAAGGATACCACTCCATTGTTACGGCAATATGACTGAACTGTTAAATCTATATGAAAAACCACTTCACCCCCAGTGCATGATTATTAACAAAATACCTATTATCAAAGCGATAGTAAGTATAATATCCTCTAACCTTTCAGAAACCTCTCTATTCATGTTTTATAACCTCCTTCTTGTCCGGTGAATACACGATAGCCAATGCCCTTACGCCGCCAATTACGAGCAGGAGCACTGCAAGGGAGGCTATCTCAAGGGCACCTATTTTATGCTGATAAATGCCAATCATAATTTTTCTCAGGACAAATACCATAGAGGCATCTATAATAAAATGTTATCTTAAGCCTGTGGATTTCGAAATATTCGATTATGCTTCTCAGAAGTTCTATAACAATAAACATCGACAGTATATTCGTTACCATGGTATCAAACCCTGCTGCTATTGTCGGGCTTTTAAAGACTACCCTCAAATCTATGAATATCCTCGCAATGCCCATCATAAGGGCAAGGATTACGAGGGGTATCATCAGCTTGATGATTATGTCCACGACTTTTTTGAATAATCCCATTTTGAGATTATAAATATTTGAGTGTTGCGTGGTTATGAAATGGATGTTAAATTTTATGCTGGAAATTGCCGGATTATTTCCCTGCTCGCAATTTTTCGGCAAAATATGAGGGTAGGCCCCTTTCAATAATGGCGGATGCCACTTTGTCAACATTGTATGAGATCCTTAAAAAATCTGTTCTTACCTCATTAAGAGTTATATCAACAATGCAGACACATGTCCTTGTATCGCCGTCCTTCGGCTTTCCAACACTGCCGGCATTTATAAATACCTTATTGCCGATGTTTTTTCTGTACGGGATATGCGTATGTCCGTAAATCATGATGTCTGCTTCTGCCTTTCTTGCCATATGAAGGAAAAAGTCTTCATCCCTGTCATTGTGCCAGTAAAGATTATTTTTTAGCGGAGTTGCATGAAATATCTTTACCTTTTTGTCATGTACGGAAAACGCTATCTCAAAGGGAAGGTCTTTCATATAATCCTTGCTCTTCTGGGTTGCATGCTTTTTTGTCCACTCAAAGGACTGTGTTGCCATTGTCGACTGAATCATGTCTTCATATTTGCACCCGCAGTGCTCTTTGTTGTTCGCAACAGCATCATCATAATTACCCTGAACCCCCTCGATTCCGTGTTCAATAAGGAAGCACACCACTTCATTTGCAAATGGCGCGTATCCGCCGAGGTCTCCGAGGTGGTAGATTTTTTCAACATTATTGGACGCTGCTGCATCATATGCAGCCTTCAGCGCCTCTATATTTCCGTGAATGTCTCCGAGTATAGCTATTTTCATTGTCTTATTTATGCAATCCTTGCCTTTATTGCATCAACTATCCTGTATCTCCATGCCCACATGCCAGTTTCCGGACAGGGTGAGAGCATCGAATCCCTACCGATGATATACCTGTTGCCTCTCCACACAACCGTATTGCTTAATATGGGCACAAACCAGATGAGACCTATGATCATGTCTTTAACCGGAGATAAAAGATAAACCATGGGATTCGAGTCGGAGTCAGTTATCTTTCCGAGATATAAATCTCCTATGACTTTAATGAGGGATACAAACAAAGCAAAGGAAACGGTTGTCCTTGAAATCTCCCATAACATCATTGGAATAAAGGACATGAATACAGGATTCCCGATGAGTTCCGAGATATATTTGATTCCTCCGAGCCTCCACCTGAGCTTTCCCCACCTTGTATGCCTGTTGAGAAATCTTCTTATACCCCAGTATTCATTTACATTATTAATTGCATAATTCGACAGAACAACTTTCTTTCCCATTTTATGAATCCTTTCTCCTATCACATAATCCTCTGCAAGCACATCCTTTACAGCCTTAAACCCGCCTATTGCCTCAAGGTCATTCTTTCTCATCAGCATAGACTTTCCCACCACACAGGGCATTTTGAGAAACTTATCAAGGAAACATACACTTCCTAATATGAATGTATTCAGATGGAGATTTTCGAATATAGAGCCAATGGTGCTGCCTCCAATACCTCTTATAACATTGCTCACAAGGCCAACATCCTCCTTCATATGTTTTACTATTTCCTTCAAGTAGTCTTTATCCACCATTACATTGCTGTCGCTTATGAGAATATGCTCATATTGAGAGACCTTATATGCGGACATGAGATTATTAACCTTCGGATTAAGTCCTACATCGCATTTTTCGACTATTATGGAGATATTTTTTTCATGATATTTATCTTTTATTTTTCTTGCTACTTTATATGCAGGGTCATTGTGATCCTGAAGCGAGAATATGATTTCGTATTCTGGATAGTCCTGCGTGCAGAAGCTTGCAAGATTGTCGAACAAGTTGTCATCGAGTCCCTTGAGGGGCTTGAGGATTGAGACAGCAGGCAGAGGTAAGGGAAAAGGTAAATCTTTACCTATACCTCTACCTTTACCTGTTCTTAATGTTGACCGCACTGCCCATATCTGTAGTCCATAAGCGATGAGTCCCAAAATGGTGATGCCTGCAAAGATGTAAAACATTTCCATATCTTCCCTCCTAATTTCTGAACAGTGTTATTGCCACTCCTTTGTTATGCCTTATGCATTTTTTAATCGAGTCGATATTCTTTTCGCAGTTAAGCAATGTCTTCCACGAATACAGGTGCCTTGCCCTGTGAAAATCGCTGTTTGCGATATACGGATATTTCTTGAGGCTTATCACATTGAAGACACCGTCCCTGTTGGCTATTTCCCATGCGTCTATGTATTTGGCGTATTTCTCTCTGTTGTTCCAGAGGAATAGTGTGTCCCTGCTCATGTCCGACATATTGTGCGGATGGCATGCGACTACGAGGGCATCTTGCTGTTTTGCCTCAAGGAAAATCTTTTCGTAGTTCATGCATGCAGGGATGAAATCTTTTATGTCAATGATGAGAATATGCGCTGATTTCTCAGGAGTAATATAGTTCTTGGTGATCTCTATACCAGGAATCACGAGCATTTCATACTTGTCCCATGCCCTTTCCGCTTCGTATTTTATGTTTGATATATATTCCTCGAAGTTGGCTGCTGTGACAGATAGTTTAAAGCGGTGGGCGAGTTTTCCAATACCATTGTCTCCATTGACTACATGGTCTGTTATGGCTATTACATCGAATCCTGCCTGTCCGAATATGTCAATTGTCTTCCTTAACTCCACGGAACCGTCAGAGTATTTTGTGTGGATATGGAAGTCACACAGTAACATTTACCTATCAACCATTTGCTAACATATTTACCAACATGTTACTAACATGATAAGGATTTCAGGTTACATGAGTATTAAGGGGGGATTAAATTTTTGTTACGATTGGAAGAAATTAAAAAAGGCACACGACTTGCGCATCGTGTGCCGTGCTGTTCAGGAAATGTGCAATTCCATATGCCTTTTCCATTCTTCGAGGGACGCAACCTTTATAAATGATTTTGCTTCTTCCTCTGTCATTGTGGGGTTTTTATATTTGATGCCAAAGAATCTGCACATAACATTAAAGAGGTGGGTGTTATTGATATATCTGCCGATTCCCAGTTCTCTGGCCTTATAACCGTAAGCCAGCAATATCTGGTCTTCTGCCGTATGATTTGTGGATGTAAATCCCACATTGCCCCTTCTTAAAATGGCAGGCCTTTTGGCTTTGCCTTTTTCATCCTTGCCATAAATATTATGGGACAGTGCCTTTCCGAGGATGGCATCGGGCTGGTATACGAAATCCCCAGGATATGGTTCGTATCCTGGTTGCATGGATTCATGAACCATTTCTGCCTCTTTTTCAGAAAGGGTAAATGTTGTGTAGTATTCAAATATATCCCTTATCTCCTTTGCGGTCTTTCCCTTCATTTCCTTTTTGATGATCTCAAAGGATGCCTTAATGTCCGTGTATTTCTTCAATGCCTCTGTTGCATCATTATACTCAGGACCGGTCCCGTTGATTCCCCAGCCTGAATTGCCGTGGTCAGATGTAACTATTACAAGGGTGTTTGGATTGACTTTCAGATATTCATTAATGACTCCGATGGTCATATCCAATTCGTATGTATCCATTATCGCTGCCCATGCATCGTTAGAGTGATTGGCGTGGTCTATTCTTCCTGCCTCCACCTGAAGAATGAAACCTCTGGGATTCCTTGAAAGTTTGCTGAGGGCGATCTTTGTTATTTCTGCAAGGGTAGGTTGTTTGCTGCTTAGCTCAGGATTGTTTAATCTGTCCACATAGTAACTGATGTGGGATTGGTTAAAGAGTCCAAGCAAAGGCTTTTTTGATGAGATTGTCTCTTTTGATATTAAGCTGTTTTTATCTTTTACAACATCGTAACCAGCATCAGCAAATGCTGTGAAAATGTCTTTCCCGTCTTTTCTCTTTGAAGGATCGAAATGTCTGCTCCCTCCACCAAGCAAAACATCGGGCTTAAATTTCAAATAGTCCAGGGCTATATCATCTTCTGCATCTCTGTGCATCTGATGTGAGACCCATGCTGCTGGAGTTGCATGGGTAACCCTCGTGGTAGTGACAAGCCCGCATGCATAGCCTCGCTCCCTGAGAAGTTCCATGATTGTTTTTAATGGTCTTTGATCTGGGAGTGATGACAGCATCCTGTTTGCTGTCTTTGACCCCGTTGCCCATGCAACGGACGCTGGCGCGGAGTCTGTCACAATGCTGGACAGGCTCTTTGTCCCCACATAGCCCAGTGATGAGCGTGCATCTCCCATAAGGGAGTATATATTTGTTCCCGAATTTCCCCAGACCCTTGTGCTTATTTCATGCATTGCCCTTATGACACCGAGGGGCATTCCGTCTCCTACAACAAATATAAGACCGCGCCCCTTTGATGGTGAGAATTCAGACAGGCTGTTTCCTAAAACATTTGATGGAAACAGCGAATACAATGCACCTGCACCTGCCAGTTTCAGAATATCTCTCCTGCTTATGCCATTCTTATCCATAACCCCCTCCTCCTTTTTTAATAACCATAGTGAATCATAAAATTATTTCAATTACAGGACTATTAAGCCAAGATTAAGTTTTGGTTAAAAGGCGGAAAATACCTCCCTGCCAGAAACGAATGTCTTT
>NZ_DAIOFX010000085.1:0-5809 GCF_036745535.1 Dissulfurispira sp. | reverse complement strand
TTTTTGGTAGTGATATAAGGATATGATATAATTGAAAAATCATGGAGGTATGCCCTGCTTGCAAACAGCCCATGAGTGAGTGTACATGCTGCCCGGAATGAGGGCATGTATGCCTCCTGGACCTGGGGGAGCCATACTGTCCTGTGTGTAAGCCTGATCCAAAAGAAATGCTGAAGGCAACTATAGAAAGTCTCAAGAAAATGGGGTAACGGAGCGGGGAGTGAGTTTTATGGAACAGCAAAGACCTGAACTGACAGAGATATTCCGGAAGATACTTGTAAAGGTCGACATTATATTTCATATAGTGGCTGCACTGTTATTGCTTGTTGCCTGCAGCTTTATCCTATATTATGCAATGCTCAATATTATGAATCCTTCCCGCGACTCGATACTTCACCTTGTAAACGATGTTCTTTTGGCATTGATAATCCTTGAACTTTTATGGACTATTATCAGATTCCTGAAAAAGCAGAAGTTCATATTAGGGCCTTTCCTTGCCATCGGCATAATAGCTGCTGTGAGGAGGATACTTTTAATAGAGGCGCAGACATCTTTTATGGAGCATGTGCCGGTGGAAAAGCTTTATGAGATAGGTCTCAGTGCTGTTGTAATTATAATCCTGATGTTTGCTTATTATTTATCCGTGAAGGCGCAGAAGATTGAACAATAGGAGGTAAAAATGGCAGAAGAACATTCCTTTGATATTGTATGCGAAGTGAATATGCAGGAGGTTTTGAACGCAGTTGATCAGTCAACAAAGGAGATAGGTCAGAGGTTTGATTTCAAAGGAAGCAAGAGCAGCATTGAATTGGACAAGGGTAAGGGCACTATCACTCTTATTTCTGACGATGAGATGAAATTGAAAAGCGTGATTGATATACTGCAAACAAAGCTCGTTAAAAGAGGAGTTTCCCTCAAGGCATTGAATTATGGCAAGATAGAGCAGGCAGCAGGGAACACGGTTCGGCAGATAATAACACTTCAGCAGGGCATACCGCAGGAAAAGGCAAAAGAGATAGTAAAGATTATAAAAGACACCAAGCTGAAAGTCGGTGCTGAGATACAGAAAGATCAGGTGCGCGTAAAGGCAAAAAAGATAGACGACCTTCAGGCGATTATCGCAAAGCTCAAGGAGAAGGACTTCGGCATAGCCATACAGTTTGCTAATTATAGATGAATTCTGCTGTTAATGACTTACAGCGTAGCCACATGAAAAATATTGATTCTCACCTTTATAACTAACGAAGGCGGGCAGAACCTCAAGCAAAGGTCTGAGGTTCTGATTAAAGACACAAAGGGGAAGGGGTAAATTGTAAAATAAGGACAGGAGAAAACAATGAAGACACTAAATGAGATTAAGAAAACACTGAAAAAGCACAAGGCGGAAGTAGTTAGGGACTACAAGGTCAAGGAGATTGGCATCTTCGGCTCTGTTGTCCGTGGCGAACAGAAAAAGCGAAGTGATATAGACATCCTTGTTGAGTATTCAGAGTTGCCGGATCTTCTGAAATTGATTGAACTTGAAAACAAGCTGCAAAAGCTTTTAAAAAAGAAAGTTGACCTGATAGAGAAAAGCGGGATAAGAACCGAACTGAAGGATAAAATATTAAAAGAGGTAGTTTATATATGACGCGTGATTTTTCGCTGTTTATAAAAGATATTCTTGAGGCAATCGATGACATAGAGAACTTTATTGGCGATATGAGCTTTGAAGCGTTTTCCTCTGACAGAAAAACCAGAACCGCTGTTGTTCATGAAGTTGAGATTATAGGAGAAGCTGCAAAAAAACATTCCCATATCCATCAGAAATAAATACAAACAGTTGCCTTGGCAGGACATGGCAAAAAATGCGGGATAAAATTAGCCATTTCTATTTTGGGATTAATTATGAGATTGTCTGGAAAGTTGTAAAGGAAAGATTGCCTGAGATTAAATTGGCCGTTGAAAAAATCTTAAAAGAGTTAACCGAAAAATCCTGAATGAGCCTTAAACAAACCCTTGACAGGCTTTACAATACATATGACTTCAAGGAAAGAATCCTTCATGATCCTATAGAATTTCCGCATCAGTATAAGAGACCGGAAGATATTGAGGTCTCCGGTTTTATTGCATCCTGCTTTGCTTACGGCAGGGTGGATCTGTTCAAGCCTGTGGTAAAGAAGATACTTTCCACAATGGGTGAGAGTCCTTATGATTTTTTGGTTAATTTCAACTTAACGAGACATGGACGTTTGTTTTCAGGCATCAAATACAGGTTCAATGAGAATAATGACATTATTTGTCTTCTATATGTATTAAACAGGGCTTTAAAAAGATATAAACGACTTGATGTCCTCTTTAAGCTTCATTGCTGGAATGACGATCAAAATATCGGTATTGGACTGACAGGATTTGTAGAGTCTTTATTGAGCACAGACACATCGCCTGTCTATGGTAAAAACACCAAGACCATGGGTTTCCTCCAGTTCTTTCCTTCGCCTCAAAAGGGCAGTGCATGCAAGAGGATGAACCTTTTTTTAAGGTGGATGATAAGGGACAGGGATATCGATTTCGGAATATGGAAAGGAATCCCAAAGAATAAACTGGTCATTCCTCTTGATACACATATAGCACGCATATCTAAATGTCTCGGTTTTACGAAGAGGGCATCTCAGGACTGGAAGATGGCTGTTGAGATTACAGAGGCTTTGAAATGGTTTGATCCTGAAGACCCTCTCAAATACGACTTTGCATTATGCCATCAGGGAATATCAAAGATCTGCAGTAAAATGAACTGTAAGGAATGCGATTTTAATCCTTATGCTGGAAATGCCCGATTATGATGGTTATAAACATTACAACACCTGCAAAGATATATACCGTCAACCCCAGCTTGTTTTTCCAAGTATGTTTATAAAGTAGGTCTGGTTGAATATAAATCCCCAGTACATCACAAAACAGTAAGAGATTAAGAGCCCCATTTTATGTTTGCCGAACAGCAGACAGAATGAATTGATGATTACAAAGATAACGCCTACCCTAACGGTATGGCGAACTCCTTGTCGGAAAAGAACTCCATAAAGCCCTTTGCGAATTCCATACAATCCCCCTTATTTTCTGAACTCCCTTCCTTTCCATATCATATATATTGCAGGATAGATTATCAACTCAAGGATGGTTGATGTTATCACGCCGCCGACCATTGGAGCTGCAATCCTCTTCATCACATCGGCCCCTGTGCCGTGGCTGAACATTATGGGAACAAGACCTGCGAGTATAACGCTTACGGTCATAATCTTTGGACGGATTCTTTTTACCGCACCATACATTACAGCCTCTTTCAAATCGTTAATACTATTTAATTTGCCTTCTTTTTTCCATTTCTCATATGCGAGTTCGAGATAGAGGAGCATGACCACTCCTGTCTCCGCATCGAGTCCTGCAAGGGCTATTATTCCTACCCATACGGCTATGCTCATGTTGTAGTTGAGGATATACAGGAGCCAGAATGAGCCGACAAGGGAGAAAGGCACTGCCAATAATACGATTATGGTCTTTGTAGCCGACTTTGTATTGAAGTAGATAAGCACGAAAATAATGAGCGCGGTGAGGGGAATAACGAGCTTCAATCTTTCATGTGTTTTAACGAGGTATTCATACTCGCCGCTCCATTCAAGGCGGTAGCCCTCAGGAATCTTCAAAGATGCGACTTTCTTTTTTGCCTCTTCAACATATCCGCCTACATCTCTGCCTGAGAAATCTATATATACATACGATGCCAGAAGCCCCTCTTCGCTTTTTATCTGTGTAGGGCCTCTTACAATCTTTATGTCCGTTAGTTCACCGAGAGGGACCTGAATGATCCTCATAGATACAGGTTGTGTAGTTGCCATGCCTGACTGCTGACTGCCTGCTGACTGTTCATTACAGGCACAAGCACCCTTTTGAGTTTTTCTATGTCATTTCTTAATTCCCTCAAATAGCGAACATTTACCGGATACCGCTCCCTGCCTTCGACCGTGGTGGTGAGGTTCATGCCGCCTACGGCTGATTGTATTATTTCGTGCACGTCATCCACTGTTAGACCGTATCTTGCTGTTTCCTCGCGTTTTATGTCGAAGTCGAGGAAATATCCTGTTGTCACTCTTTCTGCGTATACGCTCCTTGTGCCTTGAATTTCTTTGATATGTTGCTCTAATTCAAGTCCTAATCTTTCTATCTCTTCGAGTTTCGACCCCATTACCTTAATGCCCACAGGAGTCCTTATGCCTGTGGAGAGCATATCTATACGGGCTTTGATCGGCATTGTGAATGAGTTTGCAACGCCGGGGATTGTGAGGGCGTCATTCATCTCATTTTTCAGGCTTTCTACGGTAACGCCGGGTCTCCACTGTGATTCAGGCTTCAGGTTGACCACTGTCTCGAACATTTCCAGAGGCGCAGGGTCTGTAGCAGTTTCTGCCCTGCCAGCCTTTCCGAATACCTGTGCCACTTCAGGTATTTGTTTCAGTAGTTTGTCCTGCATCTGTAAGAGGTTTGAGACTTCCGATATGGAAGCGGCAGGCACCGTTACAGGCATATAAAAGAGTGTGCCTTCATATAATGGCGGCATGAATTCCGAGCCGAGTTTTATAAAGGGATATGCTGTAATCGCCATAATAATAACTGCAATTATAATTACGGTCTTTTTAAATCGCAGGGCAAAGTGTGCTACCGGTTCGTAAATTTTATGAAGGATGATACTTATGGGATTTTTTCCTCCGGCCTTATCTTGCCTCTGATGAAAAGTGTCATCAATACAGGCGTCAGCGTTATGGCAAGGAATGACGCAAAGAGCATTGCAAAGGTCTTTGTGTAAGCCAGAGGTTTAAAGAGCCTTCCTGCCTGCGCCTGTAAAGTGAATACCGGAAGGAAACCCACGGTAATGACAAGTAGCGAAAAGAATAGCGAAGGGCCGACCTCCTTTGCTGCATCAATTATCACATCCATCCTGCTGCCCTGTCTGCCGTGTTCTTCCCATTCTTCGAGCTTTTTATGTGCGTTTTCCACCATTATGATAGACGCATCCACCATTGCTCCGATGGCGATGCCGCTTAAGCTCATGATATTCGAAGTTACGCCTAAATAATACATGCAGATGAATGAAATGATTATTGCAACGGGCAAAGTAAGGATAACCACAAGGGCGCTCGGCAGGTGGAACAAAAATGCGATGCATACGGCGCTCACTGCGACGGAGAGTTTTATTATCTCCTCTTTGAGGGTATCTATGGAGCGGTGTATGAGATCAGACCTGTCATAGGTCACGACGATTTTCATACCCTCCGGAAGACTCGGCTCTATATCCCTTTTAATTTTTTCCTTGACCCTGTCTATGACACTAAGGACATTCTCGCCGAATCTCACTACTACGATACCTCCTGCCACCTCTCCTTTCCATCAAGCTCTGCAATACCTCTCCTTATTTCAGGACCAAGCTGTATGTTTGCAATATCCTTTAAAAATACAGGCGTTCCTGCTTCGTTGGTGCCCACAGAGATGCTTTCGATGTCTTTGAGGCTTTTAATATAGCCACGTCCCCTTACCATGTACTCTAACCGGAGAATTCAAGCACTCTCCCTTCCACGTCCTTATTGCTTTTTTTAATTGCTTCCATGACTTTCGGCAGGGGAAGATTGTATGCAAGGAGTTTATTGGGATCTATGGTAATCTGGTACTGTTTTACAAACCCCCGATGCTTGCAACCTGTGAAACCCCTTCCACGCTTTCGATGGCGAGTTTTATGTTGTAGTCCTGAACCGAGCGAAGCTGCGATAGATCATGCCTGCCT
>NZ_DAIOFX010000084.1:0-5862 GCF_036745535.1 Dissulfurispira sp. | reverse complement strand
CTTATTTTACAAGGATTGATTTTGTGATTTCAGATTATTTTGGACAGCAGTGAAACATCGAAACTTATGACTGCAAAGCTGAAAAAAGGTTTTTTTATTTCCCTCGAAGGCATAGAGGGAACAGGAAAGACTACACAGGCAAGGCTCCTGTCAGAGCGTCTTATTGAGGAAGGCTATGAGGTGATACTGACTCAGGAGCCCGGAGGAACTGTTATCGGCAACAGGATCCGTGAAATACTCCTTCACGTGGATCACAGGGAGATGTCTTACATGGCAGAGCTTCTTTTATACAATGCAGCGAGGGCGCAGCATCTTTCTGAGAAGATACTTCCCGCGCTGAATCAAGGAAAGGTCGTGATTACCGACAGGTTTACAGACTCCACTGTTGCATATCAGGGTTACGGCCGCGGTATCGATATACAGCTCATAATGTCCATTAATGACATAGCAACAGAAGGGATTAAGCCTCACCTTACCATACTTTTCGACCTCGATGTTGAAACCGGATTGCAGAGGAATAAAGGGATAAACAAGGTTGACAGGCTTGAACTCGAAGATATCGAATTTCATAAAAAAGTCCGTGAAGGCTATTTGAAGATCGCAGAAGCGGAGACTGGGAGGATAAAGATTGTTGATGCATCATTGTCTTTTGAAATAGTTGCACAAAAGGTTTGGGAGATCGTGAGATGGCGCTTGGAGAAATAATCGGTCAGGACAGGGCATTAAGAATACTTCTGGGAACTCTGAAAAGGAACAGGGTGCCTTCATCCGTCCTGTTGTCAGGGAATTCCGGCATCGGCAAAAGGCTTGCTGCAATAAATTATGCCAAGGCCGTTAATTGTCTTGAGCCTGTTGATTTTGACTGCTGCGATAAATGCATGTCATGTAAAAAGATAGACTCGGAGATGCACCCTGATATATCGATGATTGTCCCTGAAAATGATGTGATTACCATAGAGACCATAAGAAACACACAGGAAGTAATTTCATTAAAGCCGTATGAAGGCAGGAAAAAGGTCCTTATAGTCGATGACGCAGATGCCATGAATATTTATGCTGCCAATGCATTTCTTAAGACCCTTGAAGAGCCTCCCGAGGACAGTCTTATAATTCTCATATCGTCCAATCCAGAAAGGCTGCCGGATACCATCAGGTCGAGGTGTATAAATGTCCGGTTTTATCCATTGCCTGTTGATGGATGCAGGGAAGTGATTTTAAAAAATATCGATTTAAAGAGCATTGAGTTTGTACTGGATCTTGCAATGGGAAGACCAGGTCTTGCAATATCGAAGGATTTTATAAGAGAGAACGAATGGTTTACGGGACTTTTAAATAATATGATTTATGAGAAATCAAAGGATGCTTGGTCAGATAAAGGAGAAATCAGGGCATGGCTTGATATGGCCCTTATCCTTTTGAGGGATATGGCTGTTTATAAAATTACAGAAAGGGAATCCGATCTGATATTAGGCAATAGGCAATGGTCGATAGGCAATAAGCATAAAATCAAGGACATTCTGAATTCGTATCAGGATATGCAGCAGGTAAGGGGTCTCCTTGATTTTAATCTCAATAAATCCATAACATGGAATTATGTAGCAAGTATTATGAGAAAATGTGTGAATGAGTGAATGGGTATATGAGGAGGAGACTTCCTTTTGAGCAAATCTCTACTCATTAACTCATGCACTCATCAACTCATCTACTTTTATGGAGGTATAGATGCCGGATATTGTTGGTATAAGGTTTAAAACCTGCGGAAAGATATACGATTTCGAGGTGAATGGTATAGATATAAATGAAGGGGATTCTGTGGTTGTGGAGTCCGATTTCGGGCTCAGTATCGGCAGGGTGATAACGGGAAGACATTCTGTGGAATCCCCAGAAAGGGAACTGAAGAAGGTTATCAGGCTCGTTTCCGATGAAGATATTAAGGCTGTGGAAGAAAACAAGAAGCTTGAAAAAGAGGCGAGGGACTTCTGTGCCGAGCGTATAATGGCCCGCGGCCTTCAGATGAAGCTTGTTGGAGCCGAGGCAACCCTCGATAGAAAAAGGATAATCTTTTATTTCACTGCAGACGGCAGGATCGACTTCAGGGAACTGGTAAAAGACCTTGCTGCACGGTTCAAGACAAGGATTGAAATGAGACAGATAGGGGTAAGGGATGAGGCAAAACTTATCGGCGGCCTCGGCGTCTGCGGCAGAGAACTCTGCTGTAACACATTCCTCGCCTCTTTTGAGCCTGTATCCATAAAAATGGCAAAAAGGCAGGAACTGGTTTTGAATGTGGGCAAGCTCTCTGGCCTTTGCGGCAGGCTTATGTGCTGTCTCAGGTATGAGTATGAAGGGGATATGGAGAGTATTTCGTCTGACGACGAGATACCGATAGAGCATGAGGAAGTGTCTGAGGAAAAGGCAGGGAGCGGTATTTCTGCTGTACTTTCAAAACTGGAGCAGAGCGATGCGACCGAAGAATCCATCGAAACTCCACCACAACCACAACTTGAGCAGCCGAAGCCTGAACAGCCGAAATCCGAACAAACCGAACATCGGCATAAAAAATTCAGGCACAAAAGGAGGCGTTTCAGGAGATGACCAGATTCTATGTGACCACGCCCATTTATTATGTAAATGACATACCCCATATCGGACATGCATATACAACCATTGCAGCAGACATCCTTGCAAGATATAACCGCCTTAAAGACAATGGAGTTTTCTTTTTGACAGGGACAGACGAGCATGGACAGAAGGTTGATAAGGCTGCAAAGGAGAGGGGCAAGACCCCCAAAGAGCATGCTGACATCATGGTCGATAATTTCAAGAATCTCTGGAAAAAGCTGAATATATCAAATGATGCATTTATACGCACTACCGACATCGAGCATATTAAGACTGTTCAGGGGCTTCTGCAGATGCTTTTTGACAGGGGAGAGATAGAAAAGAGGAGCTATGCCGGATGGTACTGCGTGCCTGATGAAAGGTTCTGGACAGAAAAGGATTTAATAGAAGGGAACTGCCCTGACTGCGGAAGGCCCGTTGAGCAGATAAAGGAAGAGAACTATTTTTTTCTCATGTCGAAATATCAGGAGCGGTTAATAAGGCATATAGAAGAAAATCCTGCTTATATACTCCCTGAAACCCGTAAAAACGAAGTCCTCGGTTTTTTAAAAAACAATACTCTTGGAGATTTATGTATTTCGAGGCCCAAACAGAGGCTTGCATGGGGAATTCCACTTCCATTCGATGATAACTTTGTAACCTATGTATGGTTTGATGCGCTTGTAAATTATTTTTCGGCGACGAGATACCTCATTCCGGAAAATCTGAAATCTCAAATTTCAAATTTGAAATCTACAGACTGGTGGCCGGCAAATCATCACATCATTGGCAAGGATATACTCACTACTCATGCAGTCTATTGGTCAACCATGCTCATGGCCCTGAATCTTCCATTGCCAGGAAATATCTTTGCCCACGGCTGGTGGACAGTTGATGGCAAAAAAATGTCCAAATCCATTGGCAATGTGGTTGACCCAAATGCAATGGCTGATAAATACGGCGTTGATGCATTCCGCTATTTTCTCTTCAGGGAAGTGCCGTTCGGGCTTGATGGTGATTTTTCAGAAGATGCTTTGATAAGGCGCATAAACACAGACCTTGCCAATGACCTTGGCAATCTCTTGAGCAGATTTCTTACAATGGCAGAAAAGTATTTTGAGGGAAGGATTGATTGGGTTGACAACAAAGACGAATTTGCAGAGAAGTGCGTCAAGACAAATGAAAATATCCATAAAGAGGAATACTGGTTGCGCTTGAGCTTTAACCTGATACTGGAAGGCATCTGGCAAATGATTGGCGATGCAAATAATTATATTGCTCAGAAAGAGCCGTGGAAACTTGCCAAAAGCAATTTAGAGGAACTTAAAATTGTCATATTTAATATCTGGAATTCTTTGAGACTGACAGCTCTTTCCATTTATCCCTTTATGCCTGATACAGCAGAAAAGATGTGGAAGCAGCTTGGTCTTAAATCATTAAAAGAGGAAGCGATATCACGGTGGGAATGGAAGCCGGACTATGAAATAAAAGTCTCCAAAGGAGAGCAGCTTTTCCCGCGCATAGAGAAAAAAGAAGAAGAACAGAAACCTGAACAAAAGAAGGAGAAAACGAAAATGACGGAAGGCGTTAAAGAATTAATTGCCATAGATGATTTTGCAAAGGTTGAATTAAAGGTTGGCAAGGTTATAAGTGCCGAAGAAGTTGAAAAATCAGAAAAACTTTTAAAACTGAAGGTGGACATAGGAGAAGAAAGGCAGATAGTTGCAGGCATTGCAAAGTCTTATACGCCTGATGATCTTATCGGCAAAAAAATCGTTGTGGTTGCAAACCTCAAGCCTGCAAAGCTCATGGGCATAGAGTCACACGGCATGCTACTCGCTGCTACTGATGAAGAAGGAAGGCTCTCTGTTCTTACCCTCGATAGAGAAGTAAAACAAGGGGCGAGGGTGAAGTAAAATTTATAAATGTTTATAACGTTTGCATTTTCTCCTGTTGTTTTATGCAGTTTCATATTGAAGAACTTTTAACTGCTCAGGTTTTATTCTGGCACTGAGATTTAGTATTTCAACACCAACTACTTTGCCATCTGCATTGAAATCCAGAATCACACCTGGCTGTACTTCCTCTGATTCCACAATGGACGATTCGTCCAATCTGAAGTAAAGAGCATCGCTTTCTTTGTCTACTTTTAATCTCATCTTTGCCTCCTTGCCCTGCGGTCAAAAAATACTGTAACAATTTTCTTTGGTGAAATATGAGGGTTTACAACTACATGCAGAATTCGTCCCTCATGTTCAGAGATGCCTTTAAAATAATGAGTATTATTGTCTTCCCCTATATTTTCCCAATCAGGTTTATCAATAGTCCGTCATACCCATTCCTCTGGAATCTCCCGTTCCTTCAACATGTCTTGGGTATGTGCTGACAGCCTGAAATCCACAGTCTTATTATATCAATAGTAGGGTATTTCCGCTACCGTTTGCAGGCTAAAATGGTTGGCTACGGATTATAGCAATGATAAGACTGATGGGTGTAGAAGTACCAAAAATGTTATTATATACTCCTTTATTGAAAACAATGGAAGAGGGTAATGCCTGAGCAGAAGATAAAACACTGGCCTGAGAATGAGAGGCCGAGGGAGAGGCTCATCAAATATGGCGCTGAGAGCCTTTCCGATGCACAGCTTCTTGCAATAATCCTCAGAACAGGCAGCGGAGAAAAAGGGGTCTTGGGACTCTCAATGTCGCTCCTGGATGCCTTCAAAACCCTGAGGAATATAGATGCTGCATCAATCTCCGAGCTTTCCTCCATGAAAGGCCTCGGGACAGCAAAGATTGCCCAGATCAAGGCAGCATTTGAACTTGGAAAGAGATTAATGGGCGAGTCCTCTGACGGCAAGCCTGTATTTTCTTCAAGCCACTCGATCTATTCGTATTTTGCTCCGAGGTTTAAAAACCTCAAAAAGGAATTCTTTATCGGCGTCCTCCTCGATGCAAAGAACAGGCTTATAAGGGAATGCAAGGTTTCTGAAGGGACGCTCACAAATTCACTTATTCATCCACGTGAGGCATTTAAGGAAGCTGTTAAGGAATCAGCGGCATCTGTCATATTTGTTCATAACCATCCAAGCGGCGATCCGACACCGAGCAGGGATGATATTACCATTACCGAAAGATTAAAGAGTGCAGGTGATATTATAGGCATAAGTGTACTTGACCATGTGATTATAGGTGATGGAAAATATGTAAGCCTTAAAGAGAAGGGTGTGTTGTGATAAAATAGCTCATATTAATTAAGGAG
>NZ_DAIOFX010000083.1:0-6373 GCF_036745535.1 Dissulfurispira sp. | reverse complement strand
GGGCTGAAAAATGTCAAGTTTGGGCCATTTGTATCAAAAGATGAGTATCCAATGCTTGTAAAGGATGCCGATGTCGGTCTGGTAAGTCTGAGCAGCAAGAATAAGACGCCAGTAGTTCCTGGGAAAATACTGGGCTATATGGCTGCATCTGTTCCAGTAATTGCCTTTCTGAATAAGGAAAGCGATGGACACAAAATCATAAAAGATGCTCAATGTGGCTACTCAGAAGTCTCGAATAATGTTGAAAAGGCAGTTGAAGCAATAATTAAGATTTACAATGAGCGCCATAGGTTGAAGGAGTATGGGGAAAATGGCTTCAATTATGTAAAAGACAATTTTGAGAAAGATGTATGTATAAGACATTTGGAAAAGCTATTTTAAGAGAAGGTAAGGTTTTATAAATATGAAGATACTGATTGTATTCGGTACTAGGCCTGAAGCCATCAAATTAGCTCCTGTAATCCTTGAGTTAAAAAAATATCCCGATATCCAAACTAAGGTATGCGTTACTGCACAACACAGACAGATGCTTGATCAGGTATTGGGTCTTTTTGATATCACCCCTGATATAGATCTTAATTTAATGATGCCGAACCAGACTCTATCCGAGCTTACCGCAAGGGTTGTTGATAGGATAGACAAGGTTTTCAGGGAAGAACAACCTGATGTTGTCTTGGTGCAGGGGGATACAACAACAGTGATGGCCGCTGCATTAGCTGCCTTTTACAACAACATCCCGGTTGGACATGTAGAGGCAGGATTGCGCTCAGATGATTTATACTCACCCTTTCCGGAAGAAATGAACCGGAGAGTCACGAGCATCCTTAGTCATTATCATTTTGCCCCAACAGAAAAGGCAAAGAGTGCGTTGCTGAAGGAGGGCATACCAGTGGAGCGGATTTTTGTGACAGGGAATACAGCAATTGATGCATTATATATGACTTTAAGGAAACCCATTCCGCAGGCTGCAAGAGACATATTGAGCAGAGCAGGGATTCATGGCAATGGAAATGAGCGTAAGATGATCCTTGTTACTGCTCACAGACGCGAGAATTTTGGAGAAAGATTTGAAAGCATATGCCAGGGCATTAAACGATTGATTGAAAGAAATCAGGATGTTGTCATTGTGTATCCTGTTCATTTAAATCCTAACGTGCAAGAGCCGGTAGCCCGTATCTTAAAGGGACTGGATAGAGTATTGTTGATAGAGCCGGTAGAGTATGATACAATGGCACATCTGATGAATGCTACTGCAATAGTTTTGACTGATTCCGGAGGCATACAGGAGGAAGCACCGTCACTCGGCAAGCCGGTATTGGTTATGCGGGTTGAAACTGAGCGTCCTGAAGGAGTTAAGGCAGGTACTGCGAGGCTTGTAGGTCCATATGCCGATAGAATCGTAGCTGAAACAGAAAGGCTTTTAAGAGACAAGGCTGCCTATAATGAAATGGCAGTTGCAGTTAACCCTTACGGGGATGGTAAAGCAGCAAAGCGGATTGTGGAAATTCTTTTATCAAATATATGATGGAGGGTCAAGTGGTAGGGAATTATAAGAAGCGGGTAGATATTGTAACTGGATATCTGGATAGGCTTAATCTTGCACGAGAAATTATTGATTACTACGCAGGAAGAACCATACTTGTGACAGGCGGAGCAGGAGCCATAGGTAGCAACCTAATTATCGCTCTATCGAGTCTTGTCGGGAGTAATGGAAAAATACTGGTTCTCGATAATCTTTCCTCCATAAAAACAAAGGATCCATGGAATGTAACTCCTCTACCCAATATAATGTTTGTGTTTGGCGATGTGCGCAGCGATATTGATTTGAAAAGAGTATTTAAAGAAGAACCGAGTATTATTTTCCATCTGGCTGCTTTCTTTGCCAATCAAAAATCTGTAGATTATCCCGAAACGTCTGCTGAAGTCGATGTCATTGGGCAGATTCGACTGTTAGAGTATGCGAAGATAGCAAAGATTGATAGATTTGTATATGCTTCAAGCGGTTGCGCAATATATGGGTCTTACCCTGAGTTGCCATTGAAGGAAGAATTTATTTCTATGCATCTTACCACACCATACCAAATCAATAAAATGACAGGGGAGATGTACTGTAATTTCTATCATCATCACTATGGATTACCGATTGTAAACTGTCGGTTCTTTAATTCTTATGGTCCCGGTGAAGTTCCAGGACAGTACAGAAATGTTATTCCGAACTTTATTTACTGGGCAATGAAGGGAATCGGACTTCCTATCACGGGTACAGGTGATGAGACAAGAGATTTCACCTATATGCTTGACCTTGTGCAGGGATTGATAAAGGCTGGTTATTACCAGAATGCTGTTGGAGAAAATTTCAACATAGCATCAGGAAAAGAAATACCGATAATAGAATTGGCTAAGTTGGTAAACGATGCAACCAGTAATAAGGCAGGGCTTATCTTTAGAGAGCGCCGCAGATGGGATACAAAGCCACGATTGCTGGCATCAATAGATAAAGCAAGAGAATTGATAGGGTATGAGCCAATTGTTAATTTTGAAGAAGGTTTCCAAACTAATATAGAATGGTTCAGGGATAATTGGGATAAAATAGAATCACTGGCAGACTTTCCTCCTGGCATGAGCAGTGCAGTTAGAAGCATTGAGAGTATTTGTGGTGCTGCGAAGTCTTAATTTTTCTAAAAAAGTGGTGCAAGAAACTATTAAATTAAGATGAGAATTCTTATCACTGGCGCTAATGGCTTTGTCGGCCGTGCATTGTGTGAAAGGTTGATAGCTGATGGCTGGCAGGTACGTGGGGCAGTTCGTTCTTTAGAAAGTACGGTGAGTCTTCCGGATGATGTTGAGCCTGTAATTATTGGCCCAATTGGGCCAGATACTAATTGGATCGATGCGTTAAAGGGGATTGATGCAATTGTTCACCTTGCCGCTCGGGTGCATGTAATGGGTAAAACCGTGTCTGAGCCTCTTGCTGCTTTTCATCAGGTGAATACGCAAGGAACTGAACATCTGGCACGTATGGTAGCAGGTGCCAGGGTGAAAAGGTTTGTCTACATCAGTTCTATCAAGGTGAATGGTGAGAACACAGACACACCTTGTACTGAACAGGACAAGCCATCTCCAGATGGTCCATATGCTATAAGTAAATTGGAGGCCGAGCAGGCTTTGCGGAAGATCGCATCGGATACCGAGCTTGAGATTGTCATCATACGGCCGCCACTTGTCTATGGCCCGGGTGCACGGGGTAACTTTGACAGGCTGGTTAGACTTGTTAAGAGTGGAGCGCCCCTTCCTCTTGGCAGTATTAAGAATCAACGCAGTTTTATTTATATCGGCAATCTTGTTGATGCAATAGTGAAGTGTATTGACCATCCAAATGCTGCAAACCAAACTTTTCTTGTCAGCGATGGACAGGATGTTTCCACTCCAGACTTGATAAGAATGATAGCCGAGGCGATGGGTAAAAGAGCAAGATTGTTTCCATGTCCTGTGTCTTTTTTGAAAATGATTGGTAAGATTACAGGCAAAAGCGGCGAAATTGAGAGGTTAGCAGGCTCTCTAATAATTGACAGTTCAAAGATTCGTAAGGAATTAAACTGGAATCCTCCATTCACTGTAGATGAAGGATTAAGACATACAGCAGAATGGTTCAGGGCTCATGAAGCGGGCATTTGATATAATAATGTCTTTGTTTTTCATCTGCGCCTTTGCTCTGCCTATGCTAGCTATAGCGATTCTTGTAAAAGTCACTTCCAAAGGACCTGTTTTATACTGGTCGGATAGAATAGGGACTGATAATAAGATATTCAAAATGCCTAAATTCCGTACAATGAAGATAAATACGCCGGCAGTAGCAACCCATCTTTTGTCTAACCCTAAACAATACCTTACGCGGGTTGGTAAATTTTTGCGCCGATCAAGTCTCGATGAGTTACCGCAGCTCTTGAGTATTCTTAAAGGGGATATGAGCTTTGTCGGTCCCAGACCTGCGCTTTTTAATCAGGATGATTTAATACAATTGAGGACAAAGAAAGGGATCCATAAGCTCACTCCAGGCCTTACTGGTTGGGCACAGATAAACGGTAGAGATGAACTTCCAATCCCTGTTAAAGTAGAATTTGACGAATATTATATGAAACACCGATCTTTTCTATTCGATCTTAAAATTTTATGGCTGACCCTTTTAAAGGTCCTTAGGAAAGAAGGTATAACTCACTAAACCTGGAAATGAGTGTGAACAATCAATGAGAGATTACGCACAAAAGCTTCTAACCCATACCCATCTAAAAAGATTTCTTTTCTTCTTTCTCTCCGATATTTTAATCACTACCATTTCCCTTCATCTCTCCTTTCTCCTACGTTTCGATTTTACACTAAGCAATGAATACAGAGGCATGCTTTTAAAAGCACTGCCTTTCTTTATTGTTATTAAATTAAGTGCGTTTGGAGTATTCAGGATGTATAGGATTACTTGGAGGTATGTGGGTATTAACGATCTTTGCAATATAGTTAATGCGATTATAGTTGCCAATTCTGTGCTTATGGTATTGATTTGGGTTCCATTTGCTCCTGCCCTACAGTTCATATCACTGCCCCATCTCAGTGGCTTTCCAAGGAGTATTTTCCTAATAGATGGCTTTATCTCGTTAATTTTACTATCCGGTATAAGGATATCAAAAAGATTATACTTAGAGGTTATTGCCAAAAAGAGATATGGGAAACAGGGCAAAAAGACTATCATCATAGGCGCTGGCAATACAGGAGAGATGATAGTGAGGGACATGGCAAGACAGGGCTTTTCTGATTTCTATCCTATTGGATTCCTCGACGATGATAAAACCCGGATAGGAACTTATATACACGGCATCAAGGTGATAGGCACAACTAATAAAATAAGAGATGCTATAAGAAAATATAATGCAGAGGCGGTTATTATTGCCATTCCTTCTTTGGATCACAAGACCATCAGGAATATTTATAATGCAGCAAAGGATTCTAAGATAGACACCATTAAGATCGTTCCCAAGATTTATGACTTTCACAAACTTGATATAAATCTGAAAAGTCTTGAAGAGATACGCATTGAAGACCTTATAGGCAGGCAGGCTGTAAAGGTTAATTATGAGGAAATAGAAGGGTTTTTAAAGGATAAAATTATTCTTATTACGGGAGCGGGTGGCTCTATAGGTTCTGAGATTACAATGCAGGTATGTGCTTTTCATCCCAGGAAAGTGATCCTCTTTGACATCGATGAGACAGCCCTGCATAATATGTCTCTGAAATTAGGCAGATCCTTTCCATACTCAAAAGATAAGATATTTTTCATAACCGGGGATATAAGAGATGAGGATAGGATTGAAGAAGTTTTCAAAACATTTTCCCCTCAAATTGTATTTCATGCGGCTGCTTACAAACATGTGCCAATGATGGAATATAATCCAAAAGAGGCAGTTAAGGTGAATATGTTTGGCACATATCTGCTTGCAAAGGCATCAGTGGATTACGGCGTAGAAAAGTTTATCATGATATCTACAGATAAGGCGGTAAGTCCAACCAGCATTATGGGAGCAACAAAGAGGATGGCAGAGCATATTTGTAAGGCATTTAACAATGCCGGCAACCAGCAGTTAGCAGTCAGCAATCAGGACGGGAGAATAGAGTTTGTATCAGTAAGGTTCGGTAATGTGCTTGGAAGCCGGGGAAGCGTTTTACCGCTATTCCTTGAACAATTAAGATATGGAGGTCCCCTTACCATAACACACAGGGAGATGCAGAGGTATTTCATGACTATACCAGAAGCAGTATCCCTTGTACTACAGGCATCCGTTATAGGAAAAGGTGAAGAGGTTTTAGTCCTTGATATGGGAGAGCCGATAAAGATTGTTGAACTGGCAGAAGAATTAATAAGAATCCATGGCCTTGAGCCATACAAGGATGTGGATTTAGAATTCATCGGCCTGAGACCAGGGGAAAAATTATTTGAAGAAATACTTACAGCAGAGGAGGAGACTGTTGCCAGCAAACATAAAAAGGTGTTTGTAGTAAAAAACAGTGAAAAATACTCCTTAGACGATATAACAACTATACTGGATAAATTTGGTGCAGCGCTGAAAGAAAAGTCTTCGGACGGAGATAAGCAGATTCGCCATTTGCTTAAAAAATATGTAAAACATTTCAATGAAGACTCCCATTAAAGACCAATCTCAAAATATTCCTTCAAATCTTCCGATAATTACTTCATTTCGCTAACAGCTTGATTTAAAAGTGTTCTTTCAGCGATAATGATTTAACTAACTTCTTGTTTTCCTTGGAGAAAAGATGAAACGCTATTATATAAAGACCTTTGGTTGCCAGATGAATGTGCATGACTCAG
>NZ_DAIOFX010000082.1:5643-6568 GCF_036745535.1 Dissulfurispira sp. | reverse complement strand
GTTGAGCTTGAACTCTCAGAGGTTATTTCAGGGGAATATTCCATACCACGTTCAAGACATTACTATAAGGTAATAATGGACGGAAAAATTCTTGCGGCATCTCCGTCCCTTGTTGACGACAACTACAACCTGACATCCGGCACCCTCGAATATCACGACAGAAAACTCAAAGAAAAAGTCTTCACATCCACAGGACCAAATAAAGAACCCATACGCGTGCTGCAGCACGATCTTGAATTTCTCGGCAGGAGCTTCAGCGTATTCGTTGCAGAAAGCCTTACGGACAGCCTTACCATAATAGGAACTTTCAGAAAATTTCTATTAATTATTATTCCCGCAAGCATATTCATTGTAAGCCTTGTGGGCCTATGGATAACAAATAAGTCTTTAAAACCAATAAACATACTCTCCGGTAGAATAAAGACCATAACCCACAAAAACCTGAATGAAAGAATAGATGCAAAGACAGAGGCCGAGGAATTAACCAGTCTCGCTGATTCATTCAATGAAATGCTGAATCGCCTTCAGCAGGCATTTGAAGCCGAAAGACGCCTAATCTCCGATGCATCCCATGAACTTAAAACGCCGGTGTCGGTCATAAAAACACATTGTGATGTCATGCTCCAGAAAGACAGGACAAAGGAAGAACTTCTCGAAACGCTGAAGACTATAAAAACAGTATCGGAAAATATGGGGAAACTCATAGAAGACCTTCTTTCCCTTGCAAGGCTTGATTCAGGGATATTATCGCCTGCAAATTTTAAAAATATATCTTTGAATGAATGCATCCTGCAGGCGATACAATTAGCAAAACCTCTTGCTGAAAGAAAACACGTAAACGTCAAAACATCCCTTGTTAATGACATTAATATCATTGGTGATAAAGACAGGATTACAGAGGCATTTTTAAACATATTGGAAAATG
>NZ_DAIOFX010000082.1:0-5633 GCF_036745535.1 Dissulfurispira sp. | reverse complement strand
CCACTCCGTTGACCATACACTCCATTCAAAAATTCAGATGATTACCGGCCTCCTGCACGAAGAGCATGGCATAGTTGAGCTTGAACTCTCAGAGGTTATTTCAGGGGAATATTCCATACCACGTTCACGGAGTTGATGTCATTGGTGATAAAGACAGGATTACAGAGGCATTTTTAAACATATTGGAAAATGCCGTGAACTATAACAAAGACAATGGTATTGTGGAGATTGCAGCAGCAATAAAAAATAACAATGTAAATATTTCGATCAAAGACACAGGCATCGGCATTAAAAAAGACGATTTAGAGAGGATATTTGAGAGGTTCTACAGAACCGACATTTCAAGGAATACAGAAGGCACCGGTCTTGGCCTGAGCATAGCAAAGACTATCATAGAGGCACATGGTGGAATGATTAAAGCGGAAAGCGAATTTGGCAAGGGCAGTTGTTTTACTATTATTTTGCCTCTCTCGTCTGATAATCTGCCCGGCTTGCTGAGTATTTCTGCGGGTACATATATCTTGCCGATATCGTGAAGTGTTCCAGCCACATGAATACTATTTATCTGGCACTGCGAGAGCCCTATTTCCTTTGCAATTGCACACGCCAGTTGTGCTACGCGCTGCTGATGCCCTGCGGTATAAGGGTCTCTGTTCTCGACGGTTATAGCCAGTGCATTCACTGTCCCTTCCATGATTCTCTGCAGTTTTTGAAAACTCTGCTGCAACTCCATATCCGCACGCCTGTGCTCCGTGATATCCTCAAAAACTTCAAGTATGGCTCTCTTCCCGTTAATCTCGATTGCCCTGTGTTTTATCCTCAGACTTCTTCCTCCAAACACGTCGTCTACTTCAGTGGTATTAACCTCCCCTATGCCGGTATTGCTTTTCAACGGACATTCCGCACACTGCTTGCAATTGTCTTTATATACTTCATAGCATTTTTTACCTATGACTCCATTGCCAACCTTTTTTTCGAGTTCCTTGTTTATATAAAGGATATTCAGGCTTTCATCCACAATATCGATATCAAAAGGTATTAGCCTCAGCAGGCTTTCATCAAAGAAATCTATTTTATAAAGCTGATCTTCATACATCGCAATCATTGGCTTATCTTCTCATACTCTCTATAAAGGATATCTTCTTCTTTCCGTATCCTTCCGGTAAGGGTCGCGAAAAGTTTTCCGAAATCCCTGGCGAATTCAATGCCCGAACCTCCGTGCGAGTATTTATCGAAAAACTGTAGGGCAAATTTCGAGATCTCCTCCATATCTCTGGCGAAGATTTCAAGTGTCTGTTTCATGCTGCTGTTAGTTTCGGCAGCCTTTTTCAATACCGGATAGAGGTCTCTGTCCTCCTTTTTTAGATGTGCAAGTAAATTGGCCTTTGCCGATATGAGTATATCCTGACTTTCCTTTTTTTGTGATGCCCAGTTCCTTAACCTTGTTAAGCATATCAACCATTAAGACATGGTCCTTTTTTAATTCTTCGACAAGTTTAGACATTTCGTACCTCCCTGTTCATATGATTTAAAGTCTGTCTAAATCAGAATAACAAAAACCGTTCCGACAAAAAATGATTTAAATCATGTTTATCCAAAATCTTTAATCTGAGGGAATAATTGTGCGGAGGCGTTTAGTATCCTTCCAGCTTGAAATCCGAAAATACAATCCTGTATGTCACGACTGCCGTGAATAAAAAATATAAGACCAACGATATTATGGCAAACCTTCGCTGGACGGAAGGAAGGATTTCCGATAAGCTCTGGATGTTCCTGAACGGCATTACCACGCCGACACCCATGCCCAGAACAGAGCCGCCTAAAATTGTTATATAGAGCAAATAGCCGATGTATCCGTATTCCCTCTGGAGTATACAGAACGGACAGTGGTGCGTCGGCAGCTCATAGAAATAAAGGGAAATGAATGATATGAGCGATATAATCGATATGATGAATGTAACAGCACTTGCCAGAGAAAAAACATATCCGGTTAAATTCGAATTTCGAATTTCGAATTTTTAAGGAAACATATCCCCGATACAAACATGAAGGCCATGCCGAGATAAAACGCTATCTTCATCGGGACGCTCGGAAGCGCAGCGATCTCTGATGTAATGCCCCTTGTATCGGTACTGAAAAGGCTCCCGCAGCATGAGGTAATAACATCCGCCTTAAGCCTCAGGAGATAATTGGACTGAATTATCATCTCGGCTGTTACAAACAGTGCAATGACAAGAAGAAAGACGTATTTCTTCTTTATGAGCGGATAGTCGTATGCCCTGTTGTCTGTATAATTAAGAATAAGCCAGAGCCTGCAAGCAGAAAATTAACAACCTTCAGGATAAGCGTTGGATAGCCATAGTCATTCACATTGAGGGTGCCTGCTGCACACATTGCACCGACAAAGAGCGAGTGTAGATTATCGGCAGTGTATATATACAGGAAAAGGGAGATGAGCTGAAAACCGAGGACATAGGCCAGGATGGTTGAAATGAGATACGTCCTTCTTTCGAGGTTTAACTGCAGTTCGCTGCCGCTTTTAATATCCCATTTTCTTACTATCCGAAGCCCAAAATACGAAGAGTAGAGAATTAGAAAAGTGATAAGGAATGACGACAAAAGAAGTGCGATTATTGCAGGATGGAATATCATTTTATGTCCACCTAAATTGAGCAACTCTAAATTCAAGAATATATAAAATCACTCTACTTAGGTTCATTCTTCTATTATGCCGTCTCTAATATTTGCAACTCTGTCAATAACTTTTGACTCATATACAATTGGATCATGGCTTGCTATAAGGATGGTCTTTCCTTCTCCTTTGAGCCTGCCGATTATATCCATGAACTCATGGGATAGTTTTGTATCGAGATGGGCAGTTGGCTCATCTGCAATTATAACCGATGGGTTGTTAATCAAAGCCCTCGCTATTGCTATTCTCTGTGTCTCGCCTCCCGAGAGCCATTCAACCTTTGATAATGCCTTGTTCGAGATATTAAACATGTCGAGAGTCTCCAACGCCCTTTTCTTTAAAGGATAATATGTCTCACCCATCGGATATGCAGGCAGCATGACATTCTCCAGTGCAGTTATGCCTTTAATGAGATTGAACTGCTGAAAGATAAACCCGAATGTCTTCCGTCTTATTCCTGTGAGGAACCGCTCCGGCAGGCTTGTGACTTCCCTGTCCGCAAGCATAATCCTGCCGGATGTAGGTCTTGTCATGCAGCCGATGATGCTTAAAAGCGTGGTCTTTCCCGAGCCGCTCGGTCCTTTGAACACCGTAACCTTATTTGATTCTATAAAAAGGCTCACACCGTTTATTGCTGCAAACTCATTTGGTTTGCCCATATTAAAGACTTTTGTTATCCTTTTTAGTTCGATCACGATATCCTCATCCCGGTGTCCGGGTCAATGATTGCTGCCCTCCATGAAGGGATAATAGTCGCTACTGTATAAGGGACAACAGTAAGAAAGAATAATGTCGAGACCTGATAGGGGTCAATAAACGGAGTCAGCTTAAACTCTGGATAAAGCACAGACCATCCCTTAAGTACAGGCTCAAAAAGAGAAGATGATGCAAAGAACACATGGAAATACGCAAGGATTATACCCGCAATAAACGATGTTACGGACACCACCGCGCCTTCCCAGAACTTCATGAGTATCACATCCGATGTTTCCCATCCGATTGCCTTTAAAATACCGATCTCCCCTTTTTCCTCTGCGCTCAAACCCGATGCCTTATCCCATGCAAACACGATAAATGCCATCACAGCGCCAGACATGATTACGATTACAATGCCGCCGCGCCAGTTAAAGACAGTGTCATATGTCCTCAATATCTCGTTTTTAGTGATGACCCTTGTATCTGGATATATCTCCGTTATCTTCCTCGTGATGGTATTTACTTCTCTCTGGTTTCTAACTTTGACAGTCAAATCCGTAGCATATTCCTTTGATATTCCGAAGAGCCTTCTGAAATCCTTCTCCGAAATCAATATAAGGTCGGATGATACAAGTTCCGATTCTGAAGAGAGCACATTTCTTATCTTGAAATTAACCAGAGCGCCGTCATATGCCATAAACAACATTATGTCTCCTTCATAGGCAAGGCGGCTCCTCGAAATGCCTTTGCCGATGGCAATATCTCCCTGTCCGTATTGAAAGTCATCGGGAACAATCAAGGTATAATTTGCACCGGCTATGGGGTCGAAATAATATCCCCAGAGCCTTCCCTTTATCAAACCTATACCCCTTATGCCTTTAATCTTATCGATATATCTGATTGGGATCAGGTCATGTCTTCCTGCAACAACCCTCTGCACCGTCATCTCCGGTGCATCCTCCAAAATAATGGATGCCTCTTTTTTATTGCATGGGTAAAAAACATAACGGATGATAGAACGAATACTATGAGGGTATAAACGAGGAACAGGGCAATATTCTTCCCCTTCCTCCTTAAAAGGGAAGACAGGGTGAAGTCTATTAAATTCCTATGTTTATCGATCCATTTCATAGTTTTTACTTATTCTAATGTTAAATGTTAAAAATATCCTATACAATCGCCTTACTTCTCCCCCCTCACTTGTATATTTTTATATATATGATATATATGATCAGAAGGCATGACAATAGAGCCTGACGGGAAATGTTCAAAAGATAACGGGCTGCCCTGAAAAGGTGTGTTTAAATCGGCCTGGGATAAATGCCTCGTATGGAAGCCTTTTGCCCTGTGCGAAATTGACCTTTTCCTCAACAACCTTCTTTTTCTTTGAAACAGCATTGTAATCGGGTCTCAGAGAGAATGCCCTGTTAACGGCTTCTTCAAGGGCAGGATATTTGTCTGCCGGCGAATTTTCATGGACAAGGGATATTTTTCTGTTAATGTCCTCTATTCCCATAAGCGTCTTTAAAAGCTCATATGAACTCTCGATGCTGTTCCTTACAACAATGGCATTCTGTTTTGCATGGGCAAGTTCTACCTCTGTCTTTAATAACTCGACCCTCGGTACAGTGTCTGTCTGAAGGAAAAGCTCCACATTCTTTTTATGGGCCTCGAGCTGCTTTACCGATGCCTCGTTTGCATCGAGGAGCTTCTCGAGTTGATATATCTTGAAATAGACATTTGTGAGGTTATAGATGAAGTCCTGTTTGCTCATACGGAACATATCTTCTGCGATGGATTTTTTGATCTCTGTAATTGTTACTCCGGCATCAAGCCTTCCTCCTCTGTATAAGGGCAGTATAAAAGAAACTCCAAAATCGTATATATTGCTGTCGAACTCAGGGAAACCGGAGCCCTTAAGGGGCGAGCCTGAAATGGGAGTTATTGGTGAGGCATAACGGTACCTTGTTGCCCCGCTGTTGAAATCCAGACGCGGCATTTTGTTTGCCTTTGCCTCGCTGATCCCATAAGTTCCGATTTCAACATCCTTGCTTGACTGTATAATCCTGGGATTATTCTTGACGGCAAATTCGATAGCGTCTGAAAGGGTATAGGATGTTTTATTCATCTCTGCATACGCTGTGCTTGACACAAATAACAGTGATATAAAAATCAACAGCTTCTTCATTGCAACCTCCTCTTCTAACGAAGTTTGTCAAACATATACTTACAATCTGTTAAAGTT
>NZ_DAIOFX010000081.1:0-6655 GCF_036745535.1 Dissulfurispira sp. | reverse complement strand
AGTGCGTGGTTTAAAGTCTTTTCGCAGCACCTGACATATATTTTTAGATTGGAATCTCTCAATTTAGGTAAATAAAAAAGCCCTTACATTAACTTAATGTCAAGGGCTTATTTGCAATTTTGCAGTTCTATGAAGGCTTGATATTATAGAGACTTCTTCAGCTCCTTTGATTTTTCCAACAATGACTGTCGTGTCTTTTCCCTGAGTGCCTCCAATTTTTCGGCTATTTCGGGATATTTTATGGAGAGTATGGAGCATGCAAGGTATGCGGCATTCTTTGCTCCATCAATGGCAACAGTTGCTACAGGTATTCCAGGAGGCATCTGGACAGTCGAATAAAGTGCATCCACTCCATTTAATGCACCTGATTTAAGCGGCACGCCTATCACAGGCAGCGTTGTATGTGATGCAATCACCCCTGCAAGATGGGCTGCCATGCCTGCTCCTGCAATAATTACTTCTATTCCCCGTTCTCTTGCTGTCTTTGAATATTCCACTGTTTTTTCCGGAAGCCTGTGAGCAGAACTTATGTCCATCGCATAAGGCACACCCATCTCCTTTAAAACCTCTCCTGCCTTTTCCATTACAGGCAGATCGCTGTCGCTTCCCATGAGGATAAGAACCAGTGGCTTTGTCATTTATCCTCCCATCCTCATTGATTCGAGCCTTGCTATCCTCTCCTCCATAGGCGGATGGGTGCTGAAGAGCTTTAAAAGTCCTCCACCCGAAAGGGGATTGACTATGAACATATGGGATGTTGCAGGATTCGCATCCATTGGAATCCTCTGTGATGCCATATGAAGCTTCTTAAGTGCATTGGCGAGATACATGGGATTGCCTGCAATCCTTGCACCGCCTGCATCAGCTTCGTATTCCCTGGAGCGTGATATGGCCATCTGCACCATCATTGCTGCAATCGGGCCGACAATCATCATCACGATGGCTGCTATAGGATTGCCTCCATCTTCATCATCGCGCCTGCCACCGAATATCGCCGCCCACTGCGCCATCTGTGCAAGGTAGCTTATAGCGCCTGCGATTGTTGCAGCAACTGTGCCTACGAGTATGTCCCTGTGCTTAATGTGTGCAAGTTCATGGGCTATGACACCCTCAAGCTCTTCTCTCGACAAAATCCTCATTATGCCTGTTGTTACAGCAACCACGCCTTTCTGCGGATTCCTTCCTGTTGCAAATGCATTGGGCTGGTCTTCATCCATTATATAAACCCTCGGCATTGGAAGCTCTGCCCTGTGGGCAAGCCTTCTTACCATGCCGTAAAGCTCCGGCGCCTCTGCCTCTGTTACCGGCTTGGCACGGTACATCCTGAGCACTATCTTGTCGCTGAACCAGTATGTGATAAAGTTCATTCCAAAGGCCATGATAAGGGCAAATGTCATTCCAGACTTGCCGCCCAGAAGGCCTCCTATTGCCACAAGCATCAAGGTTAATGTAACCATTAAAACCATTGTCTTCAATCCATTCATTTTTACACCTCCAATTAAAAAGACCTTTACCGCTTGAATACTTATTGATAAATTAGTTTACCAATAAATACTCACTGCGGTAAAGGTCTTGCCTGTTAGTTTTTCCTAACCAGTGGTACCGGCCGAGCACTAAGTCTTAGTGCCTGGCGTGCTGACGATAGCCACTGCCTGGGCTACTCCCCTTTACTGGTTTTAGATTATCGGAAATAAGAAAATTATGTCAAGCTCAGCCCTTTCCCCATGATGAGATGAATTCATTATATGAAATGCTAAATGTTTCCTTGAATGCCTGATTCAGATCTGACCCCTTTGAGAGAGATATCAGCAAATCCTTCATCCTTGAAGCGCCATGCCTCTCTATGAGGTACGACACCGCAGAATAGCTCTCCCAGTAAGCGAGACCTGCCCTTCCTCCAAGCCATGTAAATGAATTCTCAAGATAATTCAGAGGAACAACCTGACCGATTCTCTTTGGATAATTCCTCGAAAAATATTCAGCGAGTTCCTCATTAATCCATAGTGGACACCGTTGTGTAATGGAATCAACCATGGCATGCACATATTCGTGAAAAAGCACCCTTTTCAGTTCGGCCTCTCTGCCCTCCACCCCCTTCACAGGGATACATATCTTTCCTCCTATAAAATCATATGCACCGCCAGCCCATCCAGGAGCCAGCGTGGTATCAAAGAATTCCTTTTCAGTATAGATGATCACGGTTAAGGGCTGATCAGGGAAATAACTAAGCTCCTTTCCAACAAACCTGTATGCATCATCAAGGATTCCCAATACCTTCCTGCTGATATTACCGTTTTCATGCCCATCAAAAATGACCTTGAAGTGTCGTGTGCTTTCATCAATGAATTTCTGTTGCGTCCGGTGTTCTCTCTTGATTTTATCATGGAGAAACTGCAGCAACCGATCGCTTTTCATAGAGAGTCCTGTTTCTATATTGTGGAGGCTTTTATCGAGGTCATCCGCTTTGTAGTAAGCCAATGCAAGTGCCTTTCGTGCTGTAAAATCATCGATGTCAAACTCCACTGCCTTCTCGAGGTATTTTATTGCATCATCGCATCTCCCGATCTTCAGAAGCAAAATACCAATGCCGGTAAATGCATGTTTGTCCTTTTCAGAGATTTCCTTAAGCAGTTTGATGGCCCCGTCATTGTCTCCTGCCTTTACCATTGCCTCGGCTTTCAACCACAATTCCCTGTTCTTCTCATCGATCTTTACATTTTTTTCGGGCAAAGGCGAAATCTCTATTGATTTAATGGATTCATCCACTGTCTTAGTCGAATCGCTGCCATGATTAATGGATGTTAACTGCTCAAAAGGTTCGGTGGCCTGACCTGCGGGAATCTGGACGGTCCCGTGGTTTTCTGCAGGTCCTTTAAAATAGAAAAATGCTGCAATGATTAAAATGAAAAGCAAAACAGCGGAAGCAATTGCCCTGAAAATAAGGCACCCCCATATTTAACTTTTTATCATGGAAGAACTGTGATATTCTTTGCTAAGTTTAATAGAAAAACCAAAAAAATAAATATTCACGCGGCATTATTCCCATTGACATCATATATATAACGTCTGTTACATTAGCATTAAATGTTACAGTCTGAACATTCGGAAAAACATGGCTGGCTGTTGTTTTTCTACAGCGTCCCCTCAAAGCCTGTGAGCAACAGGATGAAAATATGGAGGAGACTCACACAGGCCGGTGCACTGCCGTTCAAAGGCGCCGCCTACATACTCCCGTACAGCGAGGAACACGATGAGTTTTGTCGATGGCTTGTGTCTGAAGCCGTCGGCATGGGCGGCGAGGCCGCCTTTGTGCATGTGGAAAGGATCGAGACCATGCATGACAGGGAAATCATCGACCTCTTCAACAAGCAAAGGGTGCGTGATTATCAGGATATCGAGAAGGGTCTTGAAGGGCTTGAGAGAAGAATACAGAGCATAAAAAAAGGAAGCAGCATCCAGGGCAACAAGAAATTAACAGAACAGCTTTACAAACTATCGAAAGAGCTTGAGGCCATAAGGAGGATAGACTTCTTTTCATCAAAGGCAGGGGCTGTCATTAAAAAGCGCATGGAAACGCTACAGGCCGAACTTAAAAGCATGGAACGTGCTTATACAGGTATTCGGATCCCTGCAATAGTTCCCAGGCGCATAAAAGATTATCAGGGGAAAACATGGGTCACAAGGAAGAAGCCCTTTGTGGATAGAATGGCATCGGCATGGCTTATCAGAAAGTTTATAGACCCCGAAGCATCGTTTGGGTTCATCGACGAAAAAGAGACGGCACATCTCGGCAAAAACATGGTTGCCTTTGATGTCATGGGCGGGGAATTTACGCATATCGGGGACATGTGCACATTTGAAGTTTTCATTAAATCCTTCAATCTGCCCGACAGGAGGATTAAAAAAATAGCTGAAATAGTCCACGAGCTCGATATGAAGGACGACAAATTCAAAACACCCGAGGCAAAAGGCATAGAGGAGATACTCGCCGGGATAAAAAAGACATCAAAAAGCGATGCGGATGCCCTCGAAAGGGGAATGACGATATTTGAAATGCTCTACGAATCAAAGGCGTAGTCGACTATATTTTTTTCTTGACTTTTTATGTAACACATGTTACATTATAATCAAATATTACAAAAAGGAGGAAAGAGAAATGCCGCCAGTAGCGAAACATTTAAAGACAAGCAGCGAGAGGACAGGAAACGAATACCGTGAGCTTCATGAGTGGCTCGACAATGACCCTGAGAAAAAAGCAGAGAGACACGATATCACGAAGATTTATGAATACGGTAAGATGATTGAAGAAAAGTATGGCAAGGAGGGGCTTCAGGAATATATCAGGCATATCCATGACGATGTAAAGACAAAGTTCGAGCACATTCAGCACGATCTGGAAAAGGCTGTTGCGGATACGCTGGCGTATTTTGGGGTGAAGTGATTATGCATTGATAGGCATCTGAAAAAGAAAGGGAGGATAGCATGAGCTATAAAATTCAGGATTCGGACATCGAATTAATGAGAAAAACAGGTGTTTCTGAGGACGATATAAAGCACTGCGTCAAGGTCGCTGAAAAGGCGCTGGAGATTGCGGAGCGGACTAAGAATAATATCGATATGGAGCTTGTAGGCAGGGGTGCTTTGTTTCATGACCTCGGCAAGGCAAAAACACATGAGATAGAACACGGAAAAATAGGTGCTGAACTCGGGAGACGGTTGGGCTTGCCACAGGAAATTACAGACATCATGGAAAAGCATATACGGGGCGGGCTTACAGAAGAAGAGGCAGTGGAACTCGGGCTGCCGATAAAAGATTACACACTAAAAAAACTTGAGGAACGGATAGTGATTTATGCTGATAGGCTCGTGGACATAATCACGGATGGCATCGTTGAGATCAAATCAGAACAGGAGGCTGAGGAGCGGTTTGAGGAGATACTGAAAACATATCCGAAATACGGAAAGAATGAGAAGACGCTGAACCGCTATCTCGGGTATCACGGAGAAATTCAGAGATTAGTGCGGAAAAAATAAACAAATTTGGAGTATTGGAGTGATGGAGTATTGAATTTATAAAACAACACTCCAGTACTCCATTAACCCCATTTCTAACAGGAATGAAATTTAGCCCCTTTGTATTGCTATGCACCACAGGGCTTTTTGCCATATTCAGCTCTACTATATCAAAAAGCCCTGTTCTTCCACTTTTTGCATCGCACCTCGGAGCAGACCCCTCCGGTGTTGGTTTTGTGGCTGCTGTATCCGCATTTACAGGTATAGTTGCAAGCATACCTGCAGGGATACTGTCGGACAGGCTCGGCAGGAGAAAAATGCTCGTCTTTTCGCTCATCGTATTTTCGACCGCACCGTTTCTGTATCTGTTCGTGAATAAAATCTGGCAGCTTGCCATCGTGAGGTTCTATCATGGCTTTGCCACAGCCGTATTCATCCCTGTTGCTATGGCGCTCGTTGCCGACCTCTTTCATCATGAGAGGGGAGAAAAAATGGGATGGTTTTCCACATCAACCCTTGTTGGCAGGTTTATGGCTCCAATTGCAGGCGGCAGCATCATGGGAGCAATGGTCTTTAATCCCGGCCTTGGTTATAAGATTGTGTACCTTGTATGCGGCGCGGCAGGCATAATTGCCCTTATACTCACATTTAAATTGCCATCCGCCCCTGATAAAAAAATCGAAAAACGAGACTGGAAAGAGACGTTTGCATCTTTTAAGTCTGTGCTATCAAACAGGCTTATCCTCATCACTGCAGGGGTTGAAGCATCCATACTCTTTGCATATGGAACTTTCGAGACATTCCTTCCACTCTATTCAATAAAAATCGGTCTCAGCGCATATGAGGTAGGCATATTCCTATCTTCACAAGTAATCACATTAGCGCTTACAAAACCTGTAATGGGAAGGTTTTCAGACAGGCATGGCAGGCAGCCTCAGATCTTTTGGGGTGCTATAATCGGCGCTCTATGCATAGGGGGTTTCGCATTATTTAAATCGTTCATACTCCTTCTTGCATTGAGCATACTGTTCGGATTAAGCCTTTCAATCGTAACATCAGCCACATCCGCATTCATCGCCGATTTAAGCAAAAAGGAATCTCATGGCTCTGCAATGGGATTATTGGGCTCGATAATGGACATAGGCCATACAGCAGGGCCTCTCATTTCAGGGATTGTAGCTCTACATTTCGGCTTCGACAGGGCATTTCTGGGGGCAGCCTCGGTTCTTATTGCAGCGGCATTTATATTCCTGATAAAAGTCCTGCGTACCAAAACTGCTTTACAGCGGCAATAAAAAGGGTGGTGCAGAATAAATGTACCTTCCAATTTTCAATTATTGCTTTTTGGCAGCGAGGATTTTGGGTGTGGTGGTTATGCAAACTGAAGTTTCTTCTCCATTGGTTTAAGAACATTCTTAAACATACGAGAGGCTTTGAACAGTTCAACGCCTATAAGCTTGCCGTTGCTGTCAAGTTCCATATTCACGCCCGGAGATATTTCCACAACCTCTGCTTCTTCGCCCTCTTTTGCAAGGTAGAGAATATCCTCTTCTTCATCGTAAAAGACTTTAAAATCATTCATATATTTTCCTCCATCTTCCTGATTGGATTCGGTTTTCCTTTTGCCTTTCCTCTCCCCACA
>NZ_DAIOFX010000080.1:0-6759 GCF_036745535.1 Dissulfurispira sp. | reverse complement strand
TTTTGCTAATTCTAATAATCAAGATTTTATGCGGAGACGAAAGGAGGAGAGATACGGAATGGTGGTCAAAGGGAAAACGATAATTTTACTTTCCATATTCGTACTGATGCTCACAATAGCGGTGGCTGCATACGGTGCTACTGTAGTGGGTTCGAAACATGACCTCAGCGCAGCATCAACTCCGGAGCCGTGTGGATTCTGCCATACACCTCATTTTGCAAACGCTGCCGGTACTGCTGCTCCGCTATGGAACAGGAATATTACGAATATAAATGTCTTTACGATGTACACAAGCCCTACGATGAATACCGCTATCCCTTCTCATCCGAACCCTATCTCCATATCATGTTTAACCTGTCATGATGACGCAGGTGCATCAAGTGCAGTAAACAGTTCGGACACCCATGACTTAAGAAATGCCCCCGGAGCTGGTGGAATACCTGATACTTCATCATGGCCTAACTGTGACAAATGTCACACATGGGGCGGTGGACCTGCAGGAACATCCAGATATTTCCCGATAGGTCCTAATCTTAGTGATGACCATCCGATCTCCATGACATATCCAACCGCAGCACAGGATCCGGCTTTTAATATACCGCCTGACCTTCAGAATGGATGGAGTGATGTGAAGTTATTCAGTGGTAAGGTAGAATGCGCATCCTGCCACGACCCGCATGACCCTACGAAGGGGGTCTTTTCTCAGAAAATCGAATTCAGGAAGCGCTTTATGCTTCACATGTCACATAAAATGAGGAAGGAAATGAAAATATTAGTTATAGACGATGAAGAGCTCATATGCTGGTCGCTGAAAAGGACATTCGAAAGGCATGCAGGCCATTCGGTTTGCTGTGTCTATACAGGGAATGAAGCCATTCAGAAGATAATGGAAAACCAGTACGATGTTGTAATTACCGACCTTAAGCTAAGCTCCCTGATGTAAACGGGCACGAGCTTGTGAGGCAGATCAAGGAACTCGGTGTAGATACCCCTGTGATTGTGATTTCTTCTTATCTATCCGAAGATGTTTTAAACAATGTGATGAAACAGGGCGTTGTGAGGTGCATAAACAAACCGTTCCAGATAGAGGATATCATCAACGATGTGGAGCATATAGCCCCTGCACTTAAGGCTTGATAGCCCACTGGCATTACCTTACGAAACGATTGCCCCGTCTTTTATCAGTATGGTCCTTTTTGTATAGGCGGCTATATTCTGGTCATGGGTTACTATTATTACTGTCTTCCCGAGCTTATTCATTTCTGTGAGCAGGTTCATTATTTCTGCTGCTGTCTTACTGTCAAGCTGTCCTGTAGGCTCGTCGCATAAAAGGAGATCGGGGTCGTTCACCAATGCCCTTGCGATGGCAACGCGCTGCTGCTGTCCGCCTGAGAGCTGATTCGGCCTGAATTTCGCCCTTTCTTGCAGTCCAACAAGCCTTAAAAGCTCCATCGCATGCTTCTCTGCATCGTCTTTATGTTTTTCCACATAAAGCGTTGGAAGCAGAACATTTTCGAGTACCGTGGCATATGGCAGCAGATAAAAATTCTGGAATACAAAACCTATGTGCTCATTTCTTATTACCGAGAGTTCATCGTCTGTGAGGTTCGAGACCTCACTGTCTGCAAGTACATAACGCCCGGATGTTGGTACATCAAGACATCCGATGAGGTTCATGAGGGTTGTCTTGCCGGAGCCCGATGTGCCCATGATGGCCACAAATTCTCCCCGGTCTATACGAAGATTTATACCTGTCAGGACCTCAACATTTTCTTCGCCTATCTTGTAAGTCTTTGTTATATCCTCCATTAGACATAATGGAGTGATGGAGTGATGGAGTACTTCTTTATTTCTTGTTTTTATCACTTTTACTTTCTTTTGCGGAGATAGGCAATATTAACTTTGTTGCGAGTTCATCTCCTTCTTTAGCACCTGTTATTATCTCTGTTTTTTCCTCGCCCCTGATGCCGGTTTTCAGTTCTAACCTTTGAACTTTATCTGGTCCTATTACTTTATAGGCAATCTGCTTTCCTTTTTCGAATTTTATGGCTGCATTTGGCACTGTAAGAATATTCTGCTTTTCGTCGTGTATTATTTTTACATGGGTTGTCATCTCAGGTTTTAAAAATACAGCGTCATTTCTGGATACCTTCACGATGGCAAGATAATACACTATGTTGTCTTTAACAACAGGTTGTGGATATATCTTTTCTATTGTCCCATAAAAAAGTTTATCAGGGAATGTATCAACATAATATTCCACTTTCTGCTTGAGTTTTACCTTGCCTATATCTGTCTCATCCACATATATCCACATCTCAAGGCGTGTGGGGTCAAGAACAGTAACTAAATTTGCCACCTGAAGTCCTGCAACGATGGTCTCGCCTTCCTGAGCAGTAACATCGGATACAACGCCGTCTATTGGCGCATAGATCCTTGTGTATGTGAGCTTCGTCTCATGCTGTCTTAACTGTGCTGTGATGTCATCAATCTTTGCCTTTGCCGCTTCGAACTGGCTCTTTGCCCTGTCAACAGCATCCTTTGTGGTATATTCATGCTTGACGAGTTCCTTTTCCCTCTCGTAGTTTACTCTGGCATAGTCATAATTTGCCCTTGCCTCGTTCAGGACAGCCCTCTGCTGCTCGATGGCCTGTACAATTTCCCTGTCGTCTATAAGGGCTATAAGCTGCCCTTTCTTCACCCTGTCCCCGATCTTCACATTCATCCTGAATATTGAGCCGGTTGCCCTCGCGCCTATCTTAACCACCGCACCGACCTGGGGCTTTATGATCCCTGTCTCTACAAGCACTCCCCTTATGCTGTCCTTTTCAACCTTTGCAGTTTCCAGTATCTTTATTGACGGCTTGACAAAGAACTTTTTGTACAGGAAAAAACCGCCTGTAAGGAATACGATGATTATTGCGATAATCAAAACCCTTTTCACATTTCCTCCATGATAAGAAGTCATTAAGTTATTAAGTCATTAAGTTATTGGTTAGTGTATCGGTAAGTTTATTCATGACTTAATAACTCACTGACTTAATGACTCAAGTTTTTCTATTCCCACAATCTTTTCGAGCAGTGCCTTTGATAGGATCAGATTTAATTTTGAACTGATCAATTGCTCTCTTGCATTTGACAGAAGACTCTCAGCCTGAACAAGGGAAAGTATATCCGCCTTTCCAACCTTATACTCTCCGAATGCCTGCGAATAGTTGTGCTCTGCCTGTTTGAGCTGCTGCTCAGCGACCTTCAGTTTGTTGGAGGCCGTTATGAAGTCTTCATAGGTCTTATGCACATCGAGCAACACATTCCTCTTCAGGTCATTCAGTTTTTCAGCAGATACCCCCTTTTCAAATTCGGATGATTTCCGTTTGAAGAATTTGCCAAGTTCGAATATATTCCATGTGGCTGTAATGCCGACTGTCTTTTCCTCGGGGGATGATGTCCTGAATGCGCCTCCCTTTGTTTTTGAATAGGATGTGCTGAGCTGCAAGGACGGATAAAAGGCGCTGTTTGCAAGGGACTTATTGCTTCTGGATATCTCCAGGGAGTTTTCCGCCTGTTTGACTTCCGGCCTCTGGAGTGCAATATCTGATAATTTGTTTCTATCCGGCAGCTTGATATCAATGTCCAGAGAGCCGGCAATGTCATACTGGCTGTCCAGGGACTTCCCTATCAGGGAATTGAGTTCAGATAATGCCTTTTTAAAATCACCCTCGGCCTGAATCAGATTATATCGTGCCTGCTCGAGCCGAACAGATGCCTGAAGGACATCAGAAAGCTTTGCAACACCGAATTTATATCTTCCCTCTGCAACCTCATGGTCTTTCTGTGCATTCTGAAGCTGTATCTTTCTCTGTTCGACAGTTTCCTTTTGGGCAAGGGCACTATAAAACGCCACCTTTATATTGTATTCCAGCTCCAGAAGGTTTTTTCTGGCATCTTCTTTGTCTATATTCAGGTTAAGCCATGCAATGTCTCTGTTTGCCCTTCTTTTTCCACCGTCAAAGAGGGTATAAGATAATGTGAGGTCATAGGTTCTTGTGCTGAATTCTTTGCTTGTATATAACCGCTTCTGGGATATTGATGCATCAAGGCTCGGCAGATAGGGGGCCAGCGATGCATCGTACAATGCTTCAGTTGACCTTACCTTTATAAGAGATGCCTTGTATGAAGGAAGATTCTCCTTTGCAAGGGATACGGCCTCATCGAGGGTTAATGCATAGGCTGAAGAAATAAAGACAATAAGCGAGAGTGCAATGATATATATGTGGATGCCCTTGAAAAAACTTTTCATAGCTAATAAATTAACACATTAAACTTAACGAATACAATAAAGCCTTAATCCGAAATTCGAAACTCGAAATCCTAAACTCGAAAATCGAAAATCCTAATAATGTTTCGGATTTGGTGCTTGGGATTTGGAATTTGTTTGAAGGTGGATTTCTTCTGCAATTTTCTTAATTGGTATTTTTGTCTTTTTTGCTATGGCCTTTAAATCTTCGTATTCAGGAGAAATATTGACTATATTGCCTTTTGAAGTGGATACCTTTATCCTCACATCCCCGTATTTTGTTTTAATCTTTTTAATCTTTCTGTCTAAAGTCCTTCTATGCGCCTTATAAAACCTAAGGCCGATTGTAGTTGTCTCCTGAAATAATATGCTCGAGAGCTTCTCAATATCGCCCTCCTCTGAAATAACTGTAAGCTTTACAGCCGGCCTGCCTTTCTTCATTATGATATTTTCTAAAAATACATCGTGGGCACCTGCCTTAAAAAGCATTTCCATAACGTATTCATAAAACTGGGGATTCATGTCATCGATATTGGTTTCGATGACCGTTACAAACTCTTCGGATCCGCCTGCATTTGCCTCTTTGCCGATTAGTATCCTCAAAGTATTGGGCATATTGGCAATATCTTTGTTCCCTGCGCCGTATCCGATTTTCTCAATTGTGATTTTTGAAAGACTGTAAGGATCTGCATTAATGCCCGATATAATGGCGGCTCCTGTGGGTGTGGTAAGTTCAAAAGGAATTTCTGACGAATAAACAGGATAGCCTTTTAGAAGCTCTGCAGTGGCAGGAGCTGGTACAGGGAGTATGCCGTGCTCGGTCTTCACACTGCCGCTTCCGAGATTTATGGATGAAACATATATTTTCTCTATTCCAAGAATATCAAGGCCTATGAGTGCCCCGAATATATCCACAAGACAGTCAATGCCGCCTAATTCATGTAGGTGGACTTTATCAAATGGCTCACCGTGAACCCTCGCCTCTGCCTCGAAGAGCTTTTTAAAGATGTGCAATCCTTTCTGTTTGATTTTTTCAGATAGCTGAGAGGTTTTGATTATTTTTTCTATATCTTTCCATTTTGTTGCCCTTGACCCTTGACCCCCATGGGTCTTCGACTTGACCCCTGACCCCTTCATTATTACATCTACCTTTGTTGCAGAAATACCGCCTCTTAAAACCTTCTTTGATGCGAGACTGTAATTTTGAATAGGGAGTTTTTTGAGGCCCTTTTTGATGTCCGATAAATCCACTCCGGCATCCACAAGTGCGCCGAGGCACATATCGCCGCTTATCCCTGCAAAACAGTCGAAATAGGCTATCTTTTCATGCCGGGGCATGAGGTATTTTACACTAAAGGCGGTAACAAGTAACACCCAGATGCGGTAATGCTTTACGCTCCACGATTAATTGGGTTATACTTTTAAAAATCCATAATCCGTAACGAGAAACTTAACAAGGAGCCGGCGGGCAGGATTCAGAGACTTTGCACATAAGGTTTGCTGTGAGTATTATCTTGTATCTGTCATCTACTACTATGACATCTATAAAATGAAGCATTTATAATCTCACAATTACACATGAATAAGGACTTTGCAAAGGCTTTGAAGACTGTTTGCCGACTCCTTGACTACGGATTATAGAATTCGATGGAGGATGCTTATGAAGATTATTGCAGAACATAAGGTTAACAATAAACTTATTAGACTTGTTATGGGGGATATTACTGAACGCGATGTGGATGCCATTGTGAATGCTGCAAACTCACACCTTCAGCATGGAGGCGGTGTTGCAGGCGCTATTGTGAGAAAGGGCGGGCAAATCATACAGGATGAGAGCGATAAAATCGGCTTTGTTCCCGTGGGAGATGCAGCTATTACCACTGCCGGTAAACTGCCTTCAAAGTTCGTGATTCACGCAGTCGGACCGAGGATGGGAGAAGGTGACGAAGACAATAAATTGAAAAACGCAGTGATAAAAAGCCTGAAGCTTGCCGTAGAGAAGGGGCTTAAAAGCATATCCATGCCTGCCATAAGCTCGGGGATATTCGGATTTCCAAAGGACAGATGCGCAAAGATACTCGTAAATGAAGCAAAGGAATTTTTGCAGGAGCATAAAGACACTTCCCTTGAAATAGTGGAATTCTGCGTCTTTGATGACCTTACACTTGGCTATTTCAAGCAGGAATTTGATAAACTAAATGGGTAAATGTGTTTATGGGTTACTCATCCACTCATTCACCCATTTACTCATTAACTTATGTATCGCCGGGATAGCACAGTGGTAGTGCAGCTGATTCGTAATCAGCAGGTCGAGGGTTCGAATCCCTTTCCCGGCTTTTTGTTTTCCTGAATCTTCCAAATCTCCTCTGGTAATTTTCCCTTGACTTTTTAATCAATTAGGTAATAACACTGCTGTCCAAAATAATCTGAAATCACAAAATCAATCCTTGTAAAATAAGGCT
>NZ_DAIOFX010000079.1:0-6766 GCF_036745535.1 Dissulfurispira sp. | reverse complement strand
TGATTGTTTAAGATTTTTGTCTTCCATTAAAAACAACTCGCATGGGTAGCTCCATAGATAAACTCTGGTCAGGAATTCCATTACCTCCTCCTTCGAAGGCATATCCGAATTCAAAGCATTTGCTATAATTGCGCCTAATTCATTCAGGTTAGCCATATCATAAGTAATTCCTTTGTTTTTATAAAATGCATCGCCGACGACGACAACCTTCTTCCCTTGCATAATTGCCTCAAAACCGACCTTTGAGTTTATGCTTATTACAAGAGCCGCATGTTTAATCAGATCATATGAGTTTATTTTAGGGTGTATCAGCATTATATTGTCGTGTTGTTTTAAAATCTTTCTTAAAACCGAAAACGAATGCCCCCCGATGGCTGCAGGATGTTCTTTTATATAAAGCTTGTACCCATATGGTATTATACGTGATAAATACTCTACAAATCCTTCCTGAAAGTAAAACAGCCTCGACCTGGTCGTCAACTGGACATCGTGAGGCACATGAAAGGGGAAGTATATATATTTATCGTTGTAATCGGGCTTTCTGTAATAAAAGCCAAACAGAATCCTGCGCGCAAGCTTTATGAAATTGTACTTTACCACCCACCCTATCTCGTCATATTCTTCCCTCTTTTTATGGACATATTTATGAAAAAGCTTTATTTTAAGTCTCCTGGCATTTTCGATATTAAATATTCTTTTCAAAGTCATATCCGCAAATGAGTGCTTGTCCTTAAACGGCACAACCATATTTTTACTGTCATGATATTTTCTCAGATAAGCTTCCACCTCTTTTAGTGTTTCATTATCTGGCTTTGCATTCATTATCCTTGCCGGCATATCGGAATAATAGCTGTTCAGATTAAATACGATTCTCTCAGAAAACGCAGCCGGCTCATAAAATACATGATCTATACCGTTCTTCCTCGCCGCATAATACACACACTGGTTCGCACCGAACCCTCCGAGTTCCTGAACAACGCACTTCACATTGTTTTCCGTGAATATCTTATCCAAAATTCGCAAATAATGTACTGTTTTGTTGAGAATATCTTCTTCATTCCTGCGGTTGTATCCCAGTTTTTCATGGATAAACAGGTGTCTCAAATTTTCTATGCCGAATTTAATCCTGAAATCTTCGAGTTCATTATCGCCGAGCGGAACATACGGGACTTCCTCTCTTAATGCATGCATATTGAAAAAAGGTATGCCCATTCTTTCCAGCTTTTCAGCCCCCGCTTCATGAAATAAAATAAAACCTATCCTGTTGCCTTTCTCGATAAGCCTTTCTGCCATATAGGCCAAGAAATCCACTTCCGGAAGCGTAAGTATGGAAAAAAGAATATCAAACTCTTTCATTCGTATAATCCTTTTTATTTATTTTTATAAATTTTAAATCTTCAAAATCAGGGTCCTTTAAAATATCTAATGATATATAATGGAAATGCAAGGCCAGCCGTTTTCGGACGAAGTTTATAGAATTATCCGTTGACTTTAGCTTGAGATTTATGAATTTTAATTTTTCGATTATGTTTTTTGATTGTCGCATATTAATAAACCGGTTTTTCTTATCTACAACAGGATAGTTATCGTTAGTAGTGATAGCTATATTATTGATCTCCGATATCCGATATTTGATAGGGAAGACAGGACTCGATATCGGCAATCCTTTTACATATGAATTGCAAATATCCTTTGAGATATCATCTAAAGATGTATCCATGTCGGGATTATGCTCAACTTTTTCGAATAAGGCTCCGATATGTGTTGCACCATACGGTGTGGTTTTTGGAAATAACCGGTATCTTAATGCCAGATTAAAACGGGAACATAATAGCGTTAATGTATTGACGGTAAAATTATTCATGTGTTCCAGATATAATGCATCCCTCCAGTTTACGAAATTGACTAAATCCGGCACCTCGATATAAATATATCCGCCTGTTTTAACTAACGGTATAATGTTATTCAAAAAATCATATGGTTGATGGATATGTTCAAGGACCTGAATAATAGTTACGAAGTCGTATGTTTCCGATGATTCTTCGAGTTTTTTCAACATTCTGATGCCATGCTGTTGAATTGCTATTTCGGCACGTGCCGGATCAGGTTCATATTCCGTTACATCCCAGTTAGAATCTTTAAATGCTCTAAGTCCCGTGCCGGGGCCGGTACCGATATCGAGTATTGTCCTTTTTTCGCTTATTTTTTCAAAAACCGCTGATAAATTTTTATATCTCTTATACCTGCGCTGCTCTAAAGGAGATGCAAGTGAATAGTCATTTTTATCTGCGATATTTTTTCGTTTTATCCAGTTCTGTTGAAACCATGAAAAAGCAGGCCTTACAGTCCTGAAAACAAAAAAAACAGTTTGTGCAATAACCGGTAGTAAAAAAATTCAAATCGTCTATATAAACTTCTGTTATCGGCACATGCCTTTCGGTACTGCATACAGGACACGACTGCCATATCTCGATATCATTCGGGCCGATTTGATAGTTCATTTTTTTCATTTTTTAATTAAAAATAAACATATAAAACGGAATTATCCATTGGGAGTTGATTAGATCATAGCTGTAAAAATGGTTTAACACCCCCATATTGACCTGTATAAGCGGTATATAGGTATTCCCTGTGGCATGATTGATAAAATAATATTTAGAAAACTCCATAGCTCCCTTCATAGTTTCGTTATACATAACCCTTCACTAATCTTAAAATGCCTTCCCTGTCGTCTTTATCTGCCATGAATGCAAAAGCAGTTAGAAAATAAATTGCTATTCCCAAAATGCTTATATATATGTTTTGAGTTATCATGAATATACCGAATAAAACGATAGTCAGCAATGCCGGCTTCAAAACGATATCGCTCAAAAACGATAACGACGAAAAATTAAACTCATACATCATACGGTAAAAATATCCTGCAGCAACGATAAAGGTTCCCGCCAATGTCCCAAGAACAACACCATAAACACCTATCTCACGGACGAGTATGACGCTTATTATCAGGTTGACGACAGAGGCGATAGCGTTATATTTGATGAGATCCCTGGCTTTATTTATTCCGACCATCATTACCGTGCCGCTGAAGACTACTGCCATAAAGAATAAAGAGATTATAAGAAGCCTATTTAACAGGACGGAAACATCAAAACCGCTTCCGACCCAGAGGCGTATTATCCTTTCGGAATAGAAAAAGAAAAAAATCAGTATCGGATACATTAACATAACCGTATATTTCGATGCCTTCTTAAAAAGCATCGCGAGCCTTTTTCTATCCATCGCAGCCTCCATCTCCGAAGCAACAGGCACAAGAGTAGAAGATATAAGGGAAAAACCGTAGTTCAGCACTTCATAGATTTTAAATGCAATATTGTAATAAGCAATATTTACCGGCGGAAGAAATATCCCTATAACAATAGTATCGATTCTATACGAGATAAAGGCAAATACCTTCGATAGAAATATCCATATGCTGAAGCCGAAAAGCAGCCTGAAAGATTCCTTGTTGCAGAGCCTGAGGTCTAATTTGACTTTTGAAATCCCGTCAAAGACAAAAAGATAAAGCACGGCAAGATTTATAATACCGCTGCACAGATAGGCGATACCGATGCCGACAAGCCCATAGCCCGTTTCTATCGCAGCGACCGTAAAAACAGCCCTGAGAAACCATTTAAACGACTCGATGCCTCTTATAAGGGAAAATCTCTGAAAACCTTCCGCTACCCGGACAATGCCAACAGCCCAGAATTCGATAAGCGCGAACAATATTAAAATCCGGATCAGATCCTTTGTTGTGTTTACGAGGATATAGGGGATTGTAAATATTTTATCGATAAAGAATTCATTAATAATAAAGATTACCGCACAAAAAACCAAAGCAAGCACTGTAGTTACAACAAAGTTTGTATTGACTATCTCGAGAAGGCGCTTTTCCTCGCCTTTTGCGTTGCACTCAGCCACATATTTGGTGATAGAAAGACCGAACCCTGCCTCTAAAAGATTTGCGCTACCCACAAGGGCGAGCGCAAGAACCATTATGCCGTACGAATCCTTGCCGATGTTCTTAATCAGATATGTGATTATGAAAAGCTGAATCGCAAAAGACAGGAATTTTCCGCAAACGTTGATAAATGTATTTATTGCAATTTTTTTCCTATACATTAATTTTCAGCCGTTGCCGAAGATATGCGCTCTTCCCAGAACCTTACATCCCTTTTCATAAACTGCTTGTCGATGCGGCCTAATTTATCTACTCCGCCTAGTTTTTTTCTTATGAAATTTCTTCCGTACCTGTAAATCTGTTTGCCGTATTCTTTCGGATAGAGCGATATAAAATCTCGGGCAGAAATTGAATATCGCGCTTTCCCCCTCGATTCCAAAAAACGGGCAATGATGTCGGCCACCTCTATCGTTCTCATCCCGTCAATCTTATAACACCAGTTTTTCAAAAGGATATCGCGGTGGCTTTTCATCGAATCCGGGATATCTCCGCCGGTGCAATAATAATTCACATGCTTTTTAATGTCGTCGTAATTATATGCGATATTGCTGCCCTTTGTGTGTTCTTCTAAAAAATAGGATTCGTCGGGATGAAGGTGCAATTCTATTGTAGGTTTGCCGAAAACCCATGCCTCTATCGCCGTTGTGCAGGTTCTCTGGAGTATTACATCGGATACATTCAATAAGTTCCAGATATATTCCTGCACTACAAAGGCGATTCTTTTTGGAAACCGCAGTTGAAGCCCGGCCATTCTGTCCTTATAAAACGCATGGTTTTCCGCAGGATGCGGTTTGTAGATTATCTGCAGGTCCGGAATATCCGCCAAAAGCCTTCCGACGCTATCGACCGTTAAATCGCGAGAAAGCGCGTCCCATCTTATCAGGTTATCTATCTGGTTTTGTTTATAACCTTCAAGTCTGTCGAGCTTCAATCTGTTCCAATCTTTGTATATGAAGGATCTGTTATTGTCGAAACCGGCTACCGTAAAATTCGTTGCGTATAAAATAATCCTTGCGTCTTTATTTATTTCCAATCCGTATTTTTTTTGTATTTCGGTTTTATCCGGCAGCATTCCGGTTAACGGAGCCGAATAGAAATCGAACCGGGGAATGCCTACAACCTTTACTTTTTCCGGCGGCAGTTTCCCCAGTTCTATAATCCTGTTGGCAACCGTTTCATTCCAGCTCAAATAGAGATCAGCCGGAGACAGATCAGAGAAACGGTGTGCAAAGAGATCCTCTATACCGTGTTTTAAGGGGATATTCTCCGTAGGTAAAATAACCACGCCCACATCATGTTTCTTAAGCCAGTATGCAAATCTAACCTTTCGGTCCTCGAAGAGATGATTATATATGACCATATCCGGTTTTTCATGCAATACCCAAAACCTGTCCTCACCCAGCCTGCACAGGCGGACTTTTATGTTGCGATTCTTTTCGAGGAGTGATTTCAAATATACATAACCCGCAAGGTCGCGCCATTTATGATCGGTAATAATTAATACCTTTTTCATTTCTTAAGAAATACCTTTCCCTATGAAATATAATTATAAAATAATTGTAAAATATAACAAAAAGCATCGTTAAATAACAAGGTTTCCTTTAAGGCCGACGTTATAAACGTCTATCGCCTCATAAAAATATACATATAGGCTTGACAAAGCCGTTGGGAATTCAATTATATTAAACACTTCATGAAAGTATTATTTTGGGGAACAACCTTATTTTGCCTTGCATTCATATTGCATTTTGTTTTCTGGAAAATCCATTTGCCTAAACGGCAAACCAAGGTATTGCTACAGATATTTTTAATCACTCTATCCGCAGGCATTTTTTCATTTAAGCCTCTTTTTTCCCTTACAGGCATTAACATATTCGCGGTATTGGACGTATCGGAATACCTGCACATCTCGATATTTTTTATTTCGTTGCTTCTCGCCTATATGATTACATATTCGGCTATAGAAGCAGACAGCCCTTCCCTTGTCATGGTATTAAACATAGCCGGGACCGGTCCGGCCGGCTTAGATAAGGTGGAATTCGACCGGATAATAAACGACGATGTCCTGGTAAAACCGAGGGTACACGACCTTGTAATCGATAAAATGGTTTATCTTGAAGGCGATAGATACAGATTAACGCGTAAAGGCGTCCTTTTATCACGTATATTTATAATTTACCGTAAAATTTTGGGTGCAGGAAAGGGCGGTTAGAATTCGATGCTTCGGCAATATTTTATCGTTTTAGCTCCCGTTATAGGACTGGCAATAAACGTAGCATCGCAGATTATAAGCTTCAGGTTTTTCCAGCATATAGGGCTTCTGAAGTCTATATTTGCTGCTTTTATTGTAGGATTCTTTGCCACTGCCTTCTTAACCCTTTATAATTCATTGAGTGACCTTACGGCAATTCTTATCGTAAACCTCATAATATATTCAGCTCTGGGATACTGTTATTTTCATTTTATCAATCTGGGAGAAACCGCACGTCGCATAAGAATATTAAGGGAAATATACGATTCCGGCAGCGGCCTTTCCATGAACGAAATCCTCGAAAGATATAATGCGAAAGAAATTACGGAGAAGAGGCTGAACAGACTGATTAATAATAAACAGATAACCTATAAAAACGGTAAGTATTTCATAGCCAGCCCAGTAATGCTTGCAATGGCCAGAATTATGGTATTCATGAAACTCGTCTTGCTCGGCAAAAGAAGCGAATTTGAGTAATCGCATACCTAAAATCAACATGCCCGCATCTGTTA
>NZ_DAIOFX010000078.1:0-6905 GCF_036745535.1 Dissulfurispira sp. | reverse complement strand
AGCAGTGCCTGACATATAAAATTGCTATATTTGAGCCCTTTTCCATCTCTTATGTGTCCAGAGCCATTCTGTAGGATGTTCTTTTATGTAGTTTTCAATATAGCCAGAAAACCTCTCTGTATCTTCAATTATAGCCTTTTCCGTATCATCTTCGATTGATAAATTCACTTCGGGATAAATATTAATGATATGCTTATCTCCATTGCGATTAATAAATATGGGGACCACTGCCGCGCCTGTCTTTCGCGCCATCAATGCGGGCATCTTTGTTGTCCACGCAGGCCTTCCGAGGAAGTCTATTACATAACCTTCATCCTTTAAAACAGCCTGATCCATTAATATCCCGATACCCCTGTTTTTCTTTAATTCGGAAAGCATGCCTTTCAATGCGCCTTTCTTATAAATCACATTGTTTCCATACTTAGCCCTTATATTCTCAACGAGTCTATTGAGATATGGATTATTCTGCGTCCGTGCCACAACAGAGACATTGTCCACCTTAACGCCAAATGCCAATGCCATTAATTCCCAGTTTCCGCAGTGGCCTGTTATGAATATCACGCCTTTATCTTTTGATTTTGCTTTCATGTAGTGGGCAACTCCTCTCACCTCAACATTATCGATAATGCTTTTACCCAATCCGCAATAAATTTTGATAATCTCCGCAAAAGACCTGCCGAGATTCTTGAATGTCTCACGTGCAATACTGACTGCCAATGGCTGATTGCTGATGGCTAAAGGCTGAAGGCTATTGCCCATTGCCTTTTCTATGTTCTCGACTGCAATCCTCCTCCTGCTTCCCCATATATAAAAAACCGAAAGGCCAAGGATCTCCCCGACCTTTAATGCGATCTTATGCGGAAGCACAGCGACAGGAAAAGAGAACATGATAATGAGAGCAGTCTCAAGCAGCCACCTAATCTTCATTTATTATTTGAGCTATTCTCCTTCTCCTTTTTCTTCTCTTCCTTTTCTTCTTCCTTTTCCTTCTTCTTCTCCAGGGCTTCTGATATTTCTTCAAGCCTCTTCATTACAAGATAGTTCACTGTGCCCTCCGGATATGTGCCGTCCTCCATCAGTTCTCCCGCGGGCATGCCGGTGAGTATCTCAAGCCCCTCCTCCATTTTCTCGATGGAATATATGAAAAATTTGCCTTCCTTTACCGCATCTACAACTTCCTGCCTCAGCATGAGGTTTTTTACATTCCTCTTCGGGATTATCACGCCGTGTCCGTCAAGCCCTCTAATCCTGCACAGATCGAAGAATCCCTCTATCTTCTCATTTACGCCGCCTATGGGCTGGACATCCCCGTTCTGATCCATCGAGCCTGTGACAGCAATATTCTGCTTCAAAGGCACTCCGGAAATACTGCTCAGCAGTGCATAGAGTTCGGCGCAGGTGGCGCTGTCACCTTCCACCATCTCGTAAAGCTGTTCGAAGGTTATGGATGCAGAAAGGCTTATGGGCTTCTTTGTTGCGTATTTGCTGCCGAGATAGCTGGATATGATCATGATCGCCTTTTCGTGAATTTTGCCGCTCATCTTTGTCTCGCGCTCTATATTTACAACCCCTGCCTTTCCCGTATATGTCTTCGCGGTTATCCTCGAAGGCTTTCCAAAGCTGTAATCTCCGAGGTCTAAAACAGCAAGACCGTTAACCTGACCCACCTTTTCACCGGCTGTCTCCACTATAAGTGTGTCTTCCAGCATCATTTCCCTGGTGCGTTCTTCGATCCTGTTTACCCTGAAAGTCTTTTCGTCAATGGCCTTTGTCACATGCTCTGACTTCACGAGATCGCTTCCTGCATTTTTTGCCCAGTAGTGGGCCTCCCTGATGAGGTCTGCTATGTAGCTGAATTTTGTAGAAAGCTTATCCTGGTGTTCTGCGAGTCTTGATCCATACTCCACGATCTTTGCAACGCCGCCCCTGTCAAAGGGGAGAAGGTTTTCCTCCTTCTGGCAGCTCGCAACAAAGAATGCGTATTTCTCTATGGTCTCGGGTGTCCTGGGCATTCTGCTGTCAAAATCGACCTTGACCTTGAACAACTCTTTATATTCTTCGTCGAGATTATAGAGGAGATAATAGATATACGGGTTGCCGACAAGAATGACCTTTACATCAAGAGGGATTGGCTGGGGCTTTAATGTTGTGGTGCTCATGAGCTTGTATTGTTCCCATACATCCTCTATTTTTATCTCTTTATTTTTTATCGACCTTTTCAATGCATCGTAAGAAAATATATTCCTCAGCAGGTCCAGGGCATTTATCACTATATAGCCACCATTTGCCCTGTGGAGGGAGCCTGCCTTGATCATGGAAAAGTCTGTCAATGCCATTCCATACTGGACTTTGTATTCTATCCGACCAAAGAGATTGGGGTATGTGGGATTACTCTCAAATACAACAGGTGCTCCCTTGCACTCAGCATTATTGACAATGACATTGACGGTATATCTTACAAATGATGTCTCGGGCTTGGGCATCCTCATAAAAGGCAGTGGAGGAGCCTGTTCTTCAACGGTCTTAAAATCATCTAAATTGGAAAGGATATCTTCCTTTACCGCCTCGAGATATGCGACTAACTTTTCGTATTCTTTATATTTCTCCTTCAATTCTTCTATGAAATGGCCTACAGCGGCGAGGGCGATCTCCCTTTCGAGCCGTGCGAGCATCTCTTTTACGAGTTTCTCTGCCTCCCTCACTGCCCTCACCACATCGTCCAGTTTTTCCTGAAGAATCCTGCCCATTTCTTCGACCTTTTTCCTTGTCTTTTCATCGAGGGCAGCAAATTCTTCTTCTGTGAGAGGCTCTCCGCTCTTTTTTATAGGGACGATTAGAAGCCCTGTTACAGCCTTTCTTATGGCAAAGCCTTTAGCCATAGCATCTTCCTCAAGGCTGGTAAAAAGGGTCTTCTGCTTTTGCTGGAACTCTTCGACTATCTTGCTCCTCTGTTTTTCGTACTCCTTTGACTCAAATGCCTTCGGTATCTCAACCCTCAATGCCTTGATAAGGGCATCCATGTCCTTCTGGAAAACAACTCCCTTGCCGGGTTCGATGGATATGGACATCGGATTATCAGGGTCTTTGAAGTTGTAAACATAGCACCAGTCATTGGGGATCTTTTCCTTTGATGCCCTCTCGTTTAACAATGTCCTGATTGTCCTCATCTTGCCCGTGCCGCTTTCTCCAAGCACGTATATATTAAACCCCTTGCTTGTAAGGCCGAGACCGAAATCGAGAGACCTCAAGGCCCTTTCCTGTCCTATGGTCCCTTCGAATTTACCTATGTCGTCTGTTGTATTAAACCGAAAAGCATTCAGATCACAGCACCTATAAAGATCTTCAGGTTTTAGTTTCACTGCCATGTCTTACCTCTTTCTTGCATAGTAAATGCGTATATGCGTGAATGGGTTATGAGATTTTCTTCTTGTCCATTTACTCATCTGCCCATTCACTTTTATTTTGCTCTCGGATGGTGTTCGAGATAAACCTTCTTTATCCTGTCAACGGTCACCTTTGTATAAATCTGCGTGGTCGATATGTCAGCATGCCCCAGCATCTTCTGTACAGACCTCAGGTCCGCTCCTCCCTCCAGGAGATGGGTTGCAAATGAATGCCTTATGGTATGCGGCGTAAGTTTCAGGCCGACCATATCGCCGAATTTCTTCAGCACCTGCCAGAACCTTTGCCTTGTCATGGGCATTCCCCTGTTCGTTAAAAAAAGATAAGGCGACTGCCTGTTTTTAATCAAATCCGGTCTCAATTCCTGCGTGTATTTCTTTATTTTTTCCATGGCTCGATGATTCATCGGGACAACCCTTTCCTTTGATCCCTTGCCCATAACCCTCAGAAATCCACCCTCAAAATTCAGATCATTAACCTTGATCGATATTATTTCGCTTACCCTCAATCCGGATGAATACAACAACTCAAGCATTGCAGAGTCTCTGATAAATAAAGGCTGAAGGCTGAAGGCTGAAGGCTCGTGGTCTAAATTCAGTAATTTTTTAATGTCATCCATGCCGAGGGCCTTTGGGAGTCTTTCCCATTGCATGGGCAATCTAAGGGTTTCTGTCGGGTCTTCTGAGATAATCTTTTCAATAATAAGAAATTTAGAAAACCCCTTTATCGAAGATATGAACCTGCATATGCTTGCAGTGGATCGCCTGTCATCCTTAAGCTTGCCCATATAGTTCACAATATCTTCCCGTGTAAAAGACTTTATGTTATTGCCTTTATCCGAAAGGAATGCCGAAAAGCCCTTTAAATCCATGCAATATGAATCTACGGTATTTTTAGAAAGTCCCCTTTCTACAGAAAGGTACGAGGCAAAATCTTTCAGTAATGGGTCTATTTTGTTCATGCTCATTTTTATCTTTTACTCGTTACCGATAATTCTTTACTTATATACTCCTCAATCCCTGTAGATATCTTCAATTTCTGATACAGGATGTCAGCAAGCTCCAATAAATTCATAGTATCTTCTCTGTTGTACATCAACAGCAATTCCCTTGCCTCCGAACTACCTCTCTTTGCCTGCTCCCAGAGCTTTACAGCAGCATAGCCGTCCATTCCCTTAACAGAATCGTCCCTTTCTATACCGAAGATCGCTTCCAGTTTCTTCAAACCGCCGTTAATCTTAAGCCTCCTAGCTGCAAAACAGAGGTCAAAGTGCGGGATATCGAATCTGACGCCGGGGAAAGACCTCAAAAGAAATGGTATGTCAAACACCGCACCGTAGAATGTTATAAGGCATTTGTATCCTGACAGTGCCCTGTTGAGGTTCTCTGTTGTGAGATTCTCTCCCCTGACAAGGCATCTCCAGTCATGTCCGTCGTAAAGACCTACAACCGTAACATATCCTCCCTGACCAGGCTGAAAACCGTTGGTTTCGATATCGAGGCAGACAGCGCCGTCTTTAAACACATCAAACAGCCTCCAGTGCTCCCTCCTCTTCATTATCCTCGCAAAGTACTCGGCATTGCCGATTCCAAGCTCCATGGAAGACTGCATCAACTGGTTATCATAAATACTCTTCCTCTCAGGGCTTATCCCGTCTATTTCCCTGCAATTGCAGAAGTCGTCCCATGCCAGAATGCCCTTTCTCCAGATATGCCTTTCGAGCTTTTCGCCTATGCCGTTAAGCAATGAAAATGTATGCCGTATCACAAAATCTCCTCTCTCAGTCTTTTATTTTGTTTTATTATAACCTTTATCAATAATCGCTACAACCTTATGTTAAACTATTTTCCATGAGAAACATAAAACTGATGCTTCAGTACGACGGCACAAATTACAACGGCTGGCAGATACAGCCCGCCGAGATTTCAGATTGCAGATTGCAGATTTCAGATTGCAAAAAACAAAAAAGCATCATTACAATTCAGGGAGTTGTTCAAGAGGCAATTAAAAAAATAACAGGCGAAGACGCGAAGGTCATCGGTGCTGGAAGAACAGATGCAGGAGTGCATGCCATAGGGCAGGTGGCATCGTTTAAGACATCGTCAGGGCTTTCGTCTGATGTTATCAAAAAGGCATTGAACGCCAATCTACCCGACGACATAAGGATATTGGATGCATTCGATGCGGAGACCGATTTTCATCCCAGATACGATGCAAAAAGCAAGACCTATGTTTATGTTATTTCCAATTCCACTGTCATCTCTCCATTTCTATACCGATATGCATGGAGAGTCCCGCACAAATTGCATTTTGAAGATATGTGCAATGCCATAGAGTTTATAAAGGGCAGGCATGATTTCTCTGCATTCAGGGCAAGCGGCTGCAGCGCAAAAAATCCTGTGAGGACTGTCTTCAATATCGAGATGGAGAGATTTGATGCCATTCACTTCATGGACATGCTTTTCCCCGGCAACTTTTTAAAGGTATGCATAGAAGCCGATGCCTTTTTAAGGCACATGGTGAGGAATATTGTTGGAACTATCATCGAGATTGGAAAGGGAAAGACGAAATCCGAAAAGATAAGGGAGATTATTAATTCTAAAGACAGAAGGCTTGCCGGCCCGACAGCTCCAGCAAGGGGATTATTCCTCGAAAAGATAAACTATTAGTCTTTATACTTCTTCTCTTTCTATCTTCTCCATCAATTCTTTTCTTTCCTGACAGTCCCTGCAGCAAATGGCAAAAGGCATGATCTTCAAACGTTCCTCGCCTATCTCATCCCCGCATTCTTCGCATACGCCGTATGTGCCGTCTGCAAGTTTGCGCAGGGCAGCATCTATCTTAATGAGCGTTTCCCTGTGTGTACTCAACTGCTTAAGGCTTATGTCTTCCGAAAGATCGACAACTGAGAGGTCTCCGTCATCCATGACGGTCTCCACAAGCTGCTTCCTTTCGCCTGACTTGAATTTCCTAATCTCGGACTTGGCCTCTCTGATAATATCCTCTCTTTTCTGTATAAGTAATTTTCTGAGCCTTTCTTTTCTTGCTTTTTCGTCTTCAACAACAGGCATTTCCTTTAATTTAGCCCCTGTTTTCGGCTTTGGCTGTATTTTCTTCTGTTTTGGCTGTTTGGGCATTCCTTTCTTCTCCGTCTTTGCTTTTGATTTCGGCTTCGCTTTCGGCTGCGTCTTCACCTTTGTCTTTGCCTTCGATTCTTCTTTCTTCGACACTTTCGGCTTTTTCTCCAGCTTCTTTACTGCCTTTTGCTTGGTCTCGGGCTTAGTCTTAGACCTTGTCTTTGTTTTAGGCTTTGGCTTTGATTCCTTCTTAATTTTCTTCGGTATTTTCTTTGGCATTATTCCTCTTCTACTGCTTCCTTAAAGACCTCTATGATGCTTCTGACCTTAATGCCTGCCTGCTCGAGTGCCTTCTGAACATCCATAAGTTTCGCATCGGTTACCTTCACGATATAATTGCTGTTTGTAGCCATATATTTACCTCCT
>NZ_DAIOFX010000077.1:0-7282 GCF_036745535.1 Dissulfurispira sp. | reverse complement strand
TATGCTGTGCAAGAGGGATTCCATACTGGGAGTTGCTACGGAGCTTTTCTCTAAAAGGCCATACCACATGGTGGTGATGGATGATATCGCCAGAAAGGCGAGGGTGGCAAAGGGAACGCTTTACTATCACTTCAGGTCAAAGGAAGACCTTTATGTTGCTCTCTTGCAGGACGGCTTGACAATCTCCTTATGCGGCTTAAGGCAGAATCCAGTGCCGATGCCATTGGGAATTTAAAGCTGTTTATTAACAGCCTATCTGCTTTTTCAGCGAGAGAAAGGACTTTTTTGGAGTGCTGAGGAGAGAGGAAGGGAAGCTCCTCTCTAAGAAACTTAAGGATTGTTATGAGAAAACTTGCTCTATAAGGGATCTCCTTCATTCAATACTGAATAAGGGGATTGCAGAAGGGCATTTTAGAAAAGACATGGATATACAGACTATCTCGGAGATAATTATCGGGATGATTAAGTCGGCAATAAGCGGCAATATCGAACCGCAAAGGCTATCGAAAACAATCGTTGATATGCTGATTCATGGCATTATGGCATAAAAAAGTTAATCAGCCTGTGCGGGATGTTTTACCCCCCCTTCCCGCACAGACATATCCCCCTCCAGGGTAAATCCCCCTTTGCCCTGGAACATAAATCAGCCCTCCCTTCCCCAGGGAGGGCTACTTTTTATCTGCTTTTATCAACCCTAATTTTATCACAAAAAATGTTTATTTTACATTTGGAGCACAACGGCGATATTGGTTTGCAAATGCCCTGTCCAAAGGCAACGAGCATGCCGTTAAGCTCTTTCCAGTATTTTTTAGGTAATATTTTCTTCAAACCGAATTCTGTCTCTATTGGATTTTTTGTCTTTACAAGCCCCCATCTGTTTACTATTCTGTGGACATGAGTATCTACACAAATGCCGTCTTTATTGTAGCCGAGTGTTATTACAAGATTGGCTGTTTTTCTGCCCACACCCTCAAGTTTCAGTAGTTTTTCTATGGTATCCGGAACCTTTGAAAGGTGCTTTTCGACAATTTCCCTGCTGATCCTTTGAATCCTCCCTGCCTTGACCCTGTAAAAGCCGACCGGATATATTGCCTTTTCTATGGTTTTGACAGAAAGCCGTGACATTGATTCTGGATCAGATGCGAGATCAAAGAGCCTTTCTGATGCCTTGCCTGTTGTCTTGTCCTGAGTTCTCAGGCTTAAGATGCATGAGATTAATATCTTGAAGGGATCCCTGTCAAAAGATGCAAAGTTTTCGAGCCACGGGACATCGAGGCTCTTTACCTGCCTTTTCAGAACAGGCCATGCCTTGAGAAAATCTTTTGCAGTCATTCCTCTAAGGTTATGGCCTCGACAGGGCAGTTTTCCTCGGCAGCCTCGCAGCAGCCCACGAACTCGCATGCCTCGGGGTCTATGACCTCTGACTTTCCTGTTGCCTCGTTTAAGTGGAAAACAGCCGGGCATATCTCCTCACACCTGCCGCAGCCAATACATTTTTCCTCATCAACTATGACATTCATCTGCTATCCCAGTTCCTCAATCACCATTGCCGAGAGCAAAGGGAACATTATCTCATGATGTCCCGTTAGCGCAAAACACTGCCCTTTCATCATCGTCGGTCTTTTTAACACATTCTCGCGCGGTCTGTAATGCTGGATAAAATCCATATTCACCGTGGTGAATTCTTCCACCTTATTCCCGAGGTTTCTTGCGATGGTCAGTGCCTTTAAAAAGACTTCCGGAAGCACAACAGCAGAGCCAAGATTTATATAGACACCGCCTTCAAGGTCAGCAACTATAGATGTAAAAAGCCTGAAGTCACCGAGGCTCCCTTCTCCTATGGAGGCTCCATCAGCCTCCGGGTGCATATGTATAATATCCGAGCCAACTGCTACATGCACGGTTGCAGGAATGTTTAGTGTGTATGCTGCCCTGAATATGCTTTTATCTTTAAATGCAAAGTTTGAAGAGTCGATAAACTCGCCTATGGAACGCCCTATCCCATGCCCTTTTTTTACGCCATTATTAATGGCATTGTTCAGCATCTGCCCTGTTTCCTTTGCCATGCCGAAGGTGCCTGTGCACAACTCTCTGGCTACATCCTCCGATGTCTGTCCTATGTAAGAGATCTCGAAGTCATGGATGATGCATGCGCCGTTAGTTGCAATAGCCGTTATCACGCCCTTCTGCATCAGGTCGATAATTAAAGGAGAGAGCCCTACCTTAATGGAATGGGCGCCCATTCCAAGTACTACGGGTCTTTTGTTTTTGTGCGCTTTTACAATGGCCTGTACAACTGCCTTTAATTCCTGTGAGGCGAGGAAGTCGGGGAGTCCTTTTATAAATTCCCCGAATGAATTGCCCTTTTTGTGCGGCAGGGCTGATTTTTCTGCTGATACCTTGCTGCTCCTGTCCTTGATGGAATAGGTCTTAAGTCCGCTCAGGTCTATCTGTTTGTATTTCATATCCAGCAATTTTAGCATAAATATTGATTTTCTGTTAAGATTTATGGTATTTTTATAAGCTTTCAGCTATTAGCTGAAAGCTAAATGCTTTCTAATGGAGGATAAAATTGGCAGGTAAGGCAGCACCTAAAAAGGATTTATCGACCCTCAAAAGGGTAAGACAGGCCGAGAAGCGCAGGCTCCGCAATCAGTCTGTAGAGACAAAGGTAAAGACATACATAACAAAGTTAGATGCAGCACTGCCCTCGAAAGACAAAGAGGGTATTAACAAAATATTAAATGAGACCATCAAGGTAATAAGCAGCGCTGCATCAAAGGGAATCATCCACAAGAATACGGCATCAAGGAAAATTTCACGGATCACCAAAAAGGTAAACGCAGCACTCGCCAGCTAATTGACCTTAAGCAGCTTTACAAATAAATCTTCCATGACATAGGAGCGGGATGTCTTGATAGAGGCATCCGCTTCATGGAGCAGCTTGAAAACCGTCCTGAAAAACCTTTCGCCTTTATGATGGGACTTGCTTTGGAGGTTTGCATACTGCCAGTTTAACGCACCGAGCAGCATCTGGGATTCCGTGTTTTTACCCACATTCTCGAATATCCTGAATACCTCTGCTGCCTCTCTCTTCTTAAGGGCATTAATGAGGTCAAAGGCGCTGTATTCAGCACCAGCATAGACCATCCCCTTAACATCATCGATATCGATTTTATCGGCATTCCACGACGAGAACTTCTTTATTTCAGAATAAAGCATTCCCATGTCTGTGCCGACACAGACAATCAAATACTCGATTGCCCTGTCCGTAAACTCAATACCCTCTCTTTTTGCTGTGTCCCTTATCCACGAGGGGATGTCCTTTTCCTGCACATTAAGGCCGATTGCCTTTATATTTTTAACAACAGATGCATCAAAAAGTTTGGGAGATGCCCCTTCAAAAAGCATTATGAGAAGAGAGGTGTTTGCCGGGTTCGTGAGATACTCCTCGAGTTTTTTAATGTCTTTTTTTGTTAGCTTCTGTGTATTCTCAATAACGACAACCCTTCTTCCGGACAAAAAGGGCAGGGTATTGAGGATATCTATGATTTGTTCCATAGGCTTGCTGTTATCAGGTGATTTAACATCAAAAACATCAAAATTAAAGGCATCGGAGTGGTGTTTGTCTTTTATGGATGACAATGCTTCATAGAGCAGAAAGTCGTCAGAGGAGTAAAACAGATATGCAGGGGATGGAAACTCCTTTGAAAGCTCCTGCTGGAATTGCTTGATGCTCATTGTTTTTCCTTTTCGGCTGTTTTGTGCAGCTTTGCTATTTCGTCGGGATAGGCTTCCTCCATCAGCAGCCTGTTTAATCTCATACGCTCAAGACCGCCGGGATTCTGTTTGATCAGGTTCTTTGTTTCCTCTGTTAAAGCAATGTGTGCAAACCGTTTTTCATCAAAGATAGAAATGCCCTGTATGACAGTATTGAGCTCGTCAACAAGGACGGGCTTAATTTTGTCCTGCGAGACCTTTGACTCGGCATATTCATGTAACATCTGGCGCGTGCTCGGAGATAGCTGCCCCCGTAAATACAGGGATACAGGGTCTTCCGGCTCATATAGCTTAACTATCAGGCTCTCTAAATCTTTAATGTCAGAAGCAGTCAATAATAAGTAAGCGAAATTTTTAGGGGTGTTATAGCTTATAACCCGCACTACTTCCTGGGACAGGTTCTTTAATGCACTGACTGTTGAAAGCTCTTTTTGGGCAAGGACATTCTCGAGCCGTTCTGTAGATCTGAAGTAGGTGATGAAGGGACTATCAGCCACGAGAGGGACAGATCTTCCGCTTGCTGTATCGATAAGTCTGAAGTTTGCCTTTATTACGACTTTATACTGTGCTGCCACAAGGTTCTGTTCAACCAGGGGCTCTAATTCAAATTTTGTTATCTCTCCTTCAAGCCTGTACCTTGCAGAAGAGTTCACCCTGAAACCGTATTCTGCAAATGTTTCTGAGAGGGACCTGCTGAACCTGTCCTGCAGCTTCGGTTCAAAGGTCTTATTTTCTAATTTTCCCACGGCTATAGTATCAAAAGGAAGATTGGCCTTTGTCTGGATGGTATAGCCACAGCCAAAAAACAGTAAGCAGTAAACAGTAAGCAGTAAACAGGAGAAAAATTTTTGGGATGCTTGATGGACGATGTATTTATTGTCTCTCATATACATTTGAACCAACACTTTTTAAAGTTTTTGAGCAGTGCCTGACATATAAAATTGCTCAACCCCATTCACCCAATTACAATATTCACAAGTTTGCCTTTCACAACAACAACCTTTTTAACCTGTTTTCCGTCAAGCATTTCCTTTATCCTTTGTTCTTTTAGAGCCGTCTGTTTTGCATCATCATCCGACAATCCAGCAGGGACAAGTATCTTTGCCCTCAGTTTTCCATTCACCTGTACCACAAGCTCTATCTCTTCTTCCTTTGCGAGTTCCGCATCCCATACAGGCCATGGCTGCTCGAATATGCTGTTTTTCTCGTTCATAGCCTCCCATAATTCCTCAGCAATATGGGGTGCAAAGGGAGCGAGCATGAGCAGTGTGTTTTTAATGGCAATTCCTGCAACTGTCCTGTTTTCATCCGTTTCTGGAGCAAAGGACGATATATCGTTCACCAGTTCCATGAGGGCTGCAATGGCTGTATTAAAATGATAGTCTTTCTCGATGTCGTCAGTAACCCTTTTGATAGTCTGGTGAGTCTTTCTTATGAGTGCGGAAGCCCGGAAGCCAGGAAGATCGGAAGTTACTTCCGATCTTCTGCTCTTCTGCTCTTCTGCTCTATGTTTATAAACTATTCCCCATATCTTATTCAAGAACCTGGAAGCGCCTTCTACTCCTTTGTCAGACCATTCGAGGTCCCTCTCTGGGGGTGCAGCAAAAAGGGAAAAGAGCCGTATGGTATCGGCACCGTATTTTTTTATAAGGGCATCAGGGTCTATCACATTCTTTTTTGATTTGGACATCTTTTCGACCCTGCCCTTTTCGACCTCTTTGCCACAATGCACACACTTGCCATCTTTGACCTCATCAGGGAATAGCCAGTCATGCTCAGGGCATCTCCATGTCTCCTTGCAGACCATACCCTGTGTAAGAAGGTTTTTAAAGGGTTCGCCGTCATTAACTATACCGAGGTCCCTCATGCAGCGTGTGAAGAATCGAGAATAGAGAAGATGAAGCACTGCATGTTCGATGCCGCCTATGTACTGATCAACAGGCATCCAGTAATTAATTTGAGATTTCAAATTTGAAATTTGAGATTTCAAATCAATACCACCTTTAAGGCAATAGGCAATAAAATACCATGATGAGTCCACGAATGTATCCATGGTATCTGTCTCCCTCCGTGCATTTCCGCCGCACTTCGGGCATTTGACCTTTAGAAATGCCTCTGACTCCAAAAGGGGTGAACCTCCCTTTCCTGTGAATTTCACATCTTCAGGCAGAATAACAGGAAGGTTTTTCTCTGGCACAGGGACAATGCCGCATGTATCGCAATAGATTATGGGAATTGGAGTTCCCCAATACCTCTGCCTCGATATGCCCCAGTCGCGGAGCTTGTAATTTAATGTCCTTTTCCCGAGACTGTTTTCCTCAATATATTTGCCGATCTCCCTCTTTGCATCAGCACTTTTTAATCCGCTGAACTGACCTGAATTAACTAAAACACCTTCATCCTCAAATGCCTCTGTTATATTTTCTGAAGTGTTGGAGTGTTGGAGTGTTGTAGTATTGATATTTTCCGGCACTATCACAACCTTTATTGGAAGGCTGTATTTTTTCGCAAACTCAAAGTCCCTCTGGTCATGGGCCGGCACTGACATTATCGCTCCTGTGCCGTATTCCATAAGAACGAAATTGGCCACATAAACAGGTATCTTTTCATTGGTCAACGGATTGATTGCATAATGTCCTGTAAACAGACCTTCTTTATCTTCCATTTTGCCGTACTTGGCCTTTACAACTTCAAGTCTATCTTTATCCTTAACCAATTTCTCTGAAAGGGGATGTCCGGGTGCAAGACACATATAGGTGACGCCGAAAATGGTATCAGGTCTTGTTGTATATATCCTCAGTTTTTCATCGCTTCCATCTATTGGGAAATCGACTTCAACTCCCTCACTTTTTCCGATCCAGTTTTTCTGCATGGTCACAACGCGCTCAGGCCATCCTTTTAACTCATCACACCCCTGAAGGAGTTCTTCTGCATAGTGTGTAATCCTGAAAAACCACTGTTCAAGCTCCTTCTGGATGACTGTACTGTCGCACCTCCAGCATTTGCCATCGATTACCTGCTCATTTGCAAGGACAGTTACACAGGACGGACACCAGTTCACAAAGGATGCCCTTTTATAGGCAAGTCCCTTTTCATAAAGTCTCAGGAAAAACCACTGGTTCCATTTGTAATACTCAGGACTGCATGTGACTACTTCCCTTTCCCAGTCGTAGCTTAATCCCATGCGGTCAAGCTGCTTCTTCATGTAATCTATATTCTCATATGTCCATTTTGCAGGATGAACATCGTGTTTTATGGCTGCATTCTCTGCAGGAAGGCCGAAGGCATCCCAACCCATGGGATGCAGGACATTAAACCCCCGCATTCTCTTATATCTCGCAATGACATCACCGATTACATAATTCCTCACATGGCCCATATGGATTTTGCCAGAAGGATAGGGAAACATCTCGAGGCAGTAAAACTTCTCCTTCGACGTGTCGGCATCTGTCTTGTGGAGTTTCCTTTCAGCCCAGTATTTCTGCCACTTCAGCTCTATTTC
>NZ_DAIOFX010000076.1:0-7322 GCF_036745535.1 Dissulfurispira sp. | reverse complement strand
TAGATTTTATTTTCTCTCAAACGAAGAGGACAGAATCCATATTCATGTGACATGCGCTGATGGAGAGGCTAAATTTTGGATAGAGCCCATAGTCTCATTGGCTGTATCTCATGGGCTGAATCCAAGAAGATTGAACGAAATTCAAAAAATCGTTGAGGAGCACAAAAATGAAATCGTTAAAACATGGCAAAGGCATTTCAGTAAGCGTTGAAAACATAACGCCTTTCGGCATATGGCTGTATGTTAAAGAAAAGGAATATTTTCTAAGCTATAAGGATTATCCATATTTTAAAGACCAGACATTGAGTTCAATACAAAATGTTCAATTGCTTCATGGCTATCATTTGTACTGGCCTGATTTGGATGTTGACCTTGAAATTGACAATCTCGAACATCCTGAAAAATATCCCCTGAGATTTGAATCAAAGAAACATCTAACGAGTCATTCAAGGGGACGGCGAGCAGCCGCCCGTTAATTCAGTCATTATGCCATAAAACAATCGAACAAATTCAATAAATCTTCACCGGCAGTTTGCCTTGGAAATCAATTTCTCCCTTCAGACATTTTATCACAGCCATTTGTGCCTGCTCTGAAGGCTCATAGGCTGCGATCAGAATATCCGCTTCTTTGAAGTGCCTTAAAACATATGGGCTTCCGAATGAGATGACTATTGAGCTTTTTGCCTGCTTAATCAGTTCTATGATCTTTCGCTTTTCTTCATCGCTTATTCCTGAGCTTCCCTTCCATGCGGCAACGCTTGTGAATATTGCGATGATTAACAGTTCGGCCACTGGCCACTTTGTGGAGTTCAGAGTTTGCGGCTCTGAGTTGAAATGATTTTTTAATATAGATGATTTATAAATATCATCGTCGCCTGCAAATACAATATTCGCATCCTTATCCTTTGAAATAGGCAATATGCCGGGACTGCTTTTTACAAGAGTTATAGACATATCGGAGATCTGTTCTGAGATGAATGCATGGGCTTTGTAATTTACATCCGGCTTTTTGATTTTGCTAAACCTCTCCTTTGCTTTGATTATGCGTTCTAATGCGCTGTCAATCTGATTTTCGCTAATCTCTTTGGACTCAATGGCTGATAATAATTCCTTAACTGTCATATCAGCATCCACAGGATGAAGCAGTATGTCAACGCCTGCCTTTATGCATTCAACAGGGACATTGCCGAAGTCTTTGAGGGCGCTCATGTTCAGGGCGTCAGTGATTATGAGGCCGTTAAAGCCCAATTCTTTTTTTAACAGATCCGTGATTATTTTTTTGGACAGGCTTGCGGGCTTTGAATCCAATGCCGGCACTTTAAGATGTCCTATCATGATGCTGCCTGCACCTGCTTCTATGGATTTAATGAAAGGCAAGAGGTCTGTTTTCATCAGATCATCTTTGGATTTGGCGATGACAGGAAGGGAGATATGGGAATCTACAGCAGTATCTCCATGACCCGGAAAGTGTTTTGGACAGCTTATCAGGCCTGAGTCTTCGAGAAATTTTATGTAGTGCGAGCCGAACCACGCCACTGTTTTGGGATTGTCAGAAAAAGCCCTTGTGCATATTATGGGATTGTCCGGGTTTTGATTTGCATCCATTACCGGAATCAAAGGCATGTTTATCCCGATATCTGCCGCCTCATCTGCTATGGCCTGTATTATGATGTCGAGGAGCAAGATATCCTCTGGCCTGTTTTTTTCTATAGCTGCTGCTACAGCCATCTGAAACGGGAAGTATGTCGCATTCCTGAACTGCTGTCCTGCTCCACGCTCTATATCCGAGGCGATAAACAGAGGTATTTCCGAGGCTGCCTGCAATCCGGCGATGAATTCTTTTATCTCGTCTTTTTCTCCGCCGAAGATTATAAAACCGCCAATGCCCTTTTCTGTGAGCCTGATTATCTTTTCCTGATAGTCTTTCGATTGAATTTTATCCCCGTCGAGTCTGTTGATGATGAGCTGGTAAAGTTTTTTTTCTATGGAATCAAGCATGGAAAAGCTTATCAGATTGGCAAACATGGAGACAATATGCCTGTTAATTTTTTAAAATAGACCATGAGATATTATCTTTCAGACGGGTTTGTCCTGAAGTGGCTGGAAACGCCTTCTGTCTATGATATTAAGGAAGACGAGCTATACGAGCTGGATAATGCGGCATTTGAATTTTTAAAGGAATGCGCCGGTTCTGACGGATGCGGCGATGAAAGAGCCGATAATGAATTCATAGACTATTGCATTTCAGAAAGGATACTGACAACAGAGCCTGTTGCTGTTAAACGCTCATCACTTTTGAAATCACCCATTCCATCATTAAGGTATCTCGAACTCCAGATTACTGATAAGTGCAATCTTAAATGCGGGCATTGTTATATAGGAAAGCCCAAGAATAATGAAATCTCCCCTGATAAAATAAAGATTGTTCTTGATGAGTTCGAAGAAATGCAGGGACTGCGTCTTTTGATAACAGGCGGAGAGCCTTTGATGCACAGCCATTTTGATGAAATCAATACATTATTGCCAGAATATAATTTCAGGAAGATACTCTTCACAAATGGCCTTTTGTTAAATGAAGAAGTTTTAAAGGGACTTAATGTGGATGAGATACAGTTCAGCGTTGACGGCATGAAACGCGGGCATGAGGCAATAAGAGGAAAAGGCACATATAAAATAGTAATGAAGAAGATTCACGAAGCAATTGATGCAGGGATTATTGTCTCGATAGCTACAATGGTTCATGGCAGGAATATCGATGAATTCGATGAGATGGATGATATATTTAGAAAAATCGGTATCAAGGACTGGACAGTGGATGTGCCGTGTGTTTCTGGCAATTTAAAGGAAAACCATATTTTTCAGGTTCCACCGGAAATAGCTGGAAGATATCTGAATTATGGCTTTGGTGGAGGACTTCACGGCGGAGGAGAAGGCTTTGCATGCGGCCTGCATCTCATGTCAGTGCTTGCCGATGGGAACATATGCAAATGCGCCTTTTATTCTCACACGCCTGTTGGCAATATCAGTGAAGGGCTGAGAAAGTCATGGCAAAGGATAATGCCCGTAAAATTAGATGAACTGGAATGTTCTGATATATCATGCAGGTTCATTGATGAGTGCAGGGGTGGGTGCAGATTTCACGCTGAAGACAGCAGAAAAAAAAAGACCTTTACAAATGCCATGGGTATGATATAACGAAAACATAAAATATCAGGGCATGAAGCCATGATTAATCCCTAAGAAAGGGAGGTGTGTGATATGGTTATAAGGAAGGTATCCAAGAAAGGGTCAACCACCTGCAAGTGCAAAGGTTCCTGCTAATCAGTAGAGTAATGGAGTGTTGGAGTAATGGAGTGATGAAAAACTCTATTACTCCTTTTTTATTGTTTTTCCCAATACTCCAACACTCCATTACTCCAATATTCCATGTTATTGGCTTTATATTTACAAGCCTTTTATGCCATAATTAACACGCCAATGAGAATACTTATTATTATAATATGCATATTTACTTTCACTGCTTCCTGTTCGGCATTCTCCCAAAGCCGTAATAAACAGATAGATATTGCATCGTCTCAGGCAGAAAATGAATCAGTTTTACATTCTGAAAGGGCTTATTTTGAGTATTTGCTGGGATATGAGGCAGAAATAAGCGGAAAATGGGAAGATGCACTGAAACACTATTCAAATGCCCTGAGCTTCGATCCCGCATCTGCACATCTGAAAACCCAGATCAGCTATATGCTCGTGAAACTTGGAAGGATACAGGAAGCCCTGACAAGACTGGAAGAAGTTGCTGCTAAACATCCTGATCATGTGCCTGCCCTTTTACTTCTCGGTGAACTCTATAACTCACAGAGGAGGGTTGACGACGCCATAAGGGTATACGAAAATATCCTTAAAATGTCTCCGGAGAAGAATGAGGCATCCCTCTTTTTAGGAGTCCTCTATGCTACAAAGAGAGAGTTTCAGAAGGCGATAGACACCTTTGAGACCCTTTTGAAAAGAGATCCGGAAAATATCATGGCCATGTATTACATGGGCTCCATTAATATGGAAAAGAAGGATTACGATAAGGCAGAAGAACGTTTTAAGAGAATTATAGAGATCAATCCCTCCTTCGATGCTGCATACTTGAATCTCGGTCTTGTCAGAGAGATAAAGGGCGATTTAAAGGCCGCGGAGGATTATTATAAAAAGGTCTTGAGTATTAATCCCCATAACCTCTTTGCAAGGGAAAGACTTGCACAACTGTACCTTACAGAGAAGTCCTTTGAAAAGGCTATCAAAGAGCTCGAAGGGATTTTAAAGGAAGCGCCAAGGAATATAGACATCCACCAGAGGCTCGGTCTTCTTTATCTTCAGGAGAGGCAGTATGATAAGGCCATTTCCGAATTCAGGATAGTGCTTGAGGCACGGCCTGACGACATTGCGTCACGGTACTATCTGTCCATTGTGTTTGCGGAATTGAAGAGATACGATGAAGCTATAGAAGAGCTGAAGAAGATAATATCGTTAGACCCCAAGAATATAAATGCATTTTTAAACCTTGCCCTTATTTATTCACGGCAGAACCGTTATGCGGATGCCATTAAGGTGTACGAGGAGATATTGAGTTTTGAGAAGGAAAAGCCGGAGATCTATGCGTATCTCGGCAACGCATATATTCAGACTAAAGAGTATGCAAAGGCAGAGGCTGTATTACAGGAAGGGCTGAAACGCTTTAGCGGCAGTGATGAATTGCATTTCAGCACGGCGGTCGTATATGAGAAAATGGGGCGGTTCGATGATATGGTGGTACACCTGAAACGCACAATCCAGCTTAATCCCAATCATGCCGATGCCCTTAACTACCTCGGATACAGTTATGCTGACAAGGGAATAAATCTTGAAGAGGCATTGTCTCTTATAAAAAAAGCACTGGAGCTAAAACCCGACAGTGGATACATAATCGACAGTCTCGGCTGGGTTTACTTCAGGCTTGGCAAGTTGGAAGAAGCGCTAAATACCCTTAAAAAGGCACTTGGTCTTGTAAAGGACGACCCTATTTTGCACGAACATATTGGTGATGTCTATGAAGCAATGGGCAATCATAAAGATGCCGTCAATGCATGGACCGAGGCATTAAAGTTCCATGAGAAGGAAGAAGGCCTGAAGGATAGGGTCGAGAAAAAGATAGAATCGGTGAAACAGAAAATCAAGAAAATGGAGTGAAGATTTAATTTAATGGAGTAATGGAATGATGGAGTAATGAAAATGAAAAGAAGATTAGTAAAGCAACACTCCAATACTCCAACACTCCAATGCCCCAATTGTATTTTATGTTTGAGTTGAGGGCTCCTGCCAAGATAAACTGGTCCCTTTATGTACTGAATAAAAGGGATGATGGTTATCATGATATCCTTTCATTGATGCACTGCATAGGGCTTTACGATACCCTGACCTTTGAGCATTCCGATACTATTGAGCTTATTACGGATATGGATATCCCGCCACACCAAAACCTTGTCTATAAGGCTGCCCAAAGTCTCCAATCGCATGCCGGAATAAAGAATGGGGCAAGGATTGTCCTGAAAAAGGAGATTCCATCAGGTGCGGGCCTCGGCGGGGGGAGCAGTGATGCAGCATATACATTAATAGGCTTAAATAAGCTCTGGGGTCTTGGACTAAAGATCGATGAATTGAAGACCATCGGCAGCATGCTCGGGTCTGACGTGCCATTTTTTTTTGGCAATATTTCTGCCAATATATCTAATAGTCCAATAGCTATTGCTGAAGGAAGGGGAGAGATTCTGACACCGCTTAAAATAGATAGATCGTATACATTACTGCTTATAAAGCCCTCCATATCCATACCCACAGCATGGGCATACGAAAAATTAGGGTCAAGGGTCAGGGGTCAAGGGTCAAAGGCGGAATTGACAAAAACAGGGGATAAGATTGATAATATCAATTTAATTTATAATGCCCTTAAGACAGGGGATACTTCTTTTCTCAAGGCCAGAATACATAATGACTTTGAGGATGCTGTTATAGAGGAATATCCTGTTATCGGCAGTTTGAAGGGAAAATTGCTAAATGCCGGGGCATCCATGGCTATTATGAGCGGCAGCGGCTCGACTGTATTCGGTCTTTTCGAGGACAGGGATAAGGCGGTTAGTGCATCAAAGCAGTTTTCATCGCACTGGAACAGAGTTGTAGAAACATTGATTTAATATTTTTGGGGCGTCGACAAGCGGTAAGTCAGCAGATTTTGGATCTGCCATTCCCAGGTTCGAATCCTGGCGCCCCAGGAAATAGCCACGAAACAGTATATGTGGAGAAAAAAATGACTAACGGAGTCAAGCTTATTACAGGAAATGCAAATAGGCCACTTGCTGTTAAGATAAGCGAGCATTTCGGCATGCCTTTGACTGATACCACAGTGACCACATTCAGCGACGGCGAGATAATGGTGCAAATCAATGAAAACGTAAGAGGCTATGATGTCTTTGTAATACAGCCCACATGCGCTCCTGTAAACCATAACATAATGGAGCTCCTTCTTTTGATAGATGCTTTGAAAAGGGCGTCGGCGAGGAGAATAGCAGCAGTCATACCATATTACGGTTATGCACGGCAGGACAGGAAAGTGCAACCCCGTGTCCCCATATCCTCAAAGCTTGTGGCCGACCTGCTCACAGCAGCAGGAACAAACAGGATACTCACTATAGACCTCCACGCAGCACAGATACAGGGCTTTTTCAATATCCCTGTCGATCACCTGTATGCTGCCCCTGTTTTGCTGGATTATATAAAGAAATGCAGGTTCGAAAACCTTGTTATAGTCTCGCCAGATGCAGGCGGTGTTGAAAGGGCACGCGCCTTTGCAAAGAGGCTGGACGCCTCATTGGCCATTGTCGATAAAAGGCGTGAGGCTGCCAATGTCTCAAAGGTCATGCATGTTATAGGTGATGTAAAAGGCAAGGATGCCATTATCCTCGATGACATGATAGATACTGCAGGAACGATAACACAGGCAGCACAGGCGCTGAAGGATAACGGTGCAAAGAGGGTATTTGCAGCTTGCAGCCATGCTGTGCTTTCAGGACCTGCTATAGAGAGAATAAACAATTCAGTGCTTGAAGAGGTCATAACAACCGATACGATCTCTCTGGATGATAAGGTCAGCGTATGCAAGAAGTTAAAGGTATTAAGCGTATCGTCGCTCCTGGCAGAGGCAATAAAAAGGATTCACGAAGAGACATCAGTAAGTTCGCTATTTGTGTGAATGAGCATATGTGTGAATGAGTATATGAGTGAAAAGAATGCTTCCCATTAAC
>NZ_DAIOFX010000075.1:0-7624 GCF_036745535.1 Dissulfurispira sp. | reverse complement strand
TGAACCATGTGAACCAACGGCGGCGACTATAAAATCTGACTTAAAGGCTTATTAAACAAGAAGTTAAATGCTTTTTAAGGCTTCGAGGCTGAAATATTTTTTCTCAAAGCGGCTGGTAAAAACCAGGTAATTCCGCTAAAAATTCTCAAACCTCTTTTTAAAGGGAGAATAAGAGAATACTCTTTATCTTTCAAATACTTATCTCTACAATCTCCTTTAAAAACTAATTCTCAAATTACCTGTAAATTTATATAAGGTGTTCACGGCAGATGGTTGGCTCATTGCCGCTGATGCGCATCTGATTAAGGCGTTTCTTTTCTGCAATCCTTGTCAATCTTCGCACTACATCTTCCGGAGAATAAAATTCGCCATGCTCAACAGGTCTCGCAGCCACATTCCATGCCCAGCAAAATACACACCTGAGACAGCATCCAACGCAGTCTGCAGTGGATATGCCGCCGTAAAATCTCGATGGCCTGAAACGATAGTATTTCCTCGAATCATCTTTGCAGACATCTTTTTTAGTCAGTTCCGCAAACATGACTGGATCAAACATTTCAGTCCTCTGAAACTAAAATATTAAGTTCATGCTTGCAGATGTTACAGAATCCAGAGCCTTTCCTGTCGGTATCTTTCAGGCTGTTGGAAAAAATACATTATGCATTTAGGGTCAGGACAGTGGCCGAGGCCGTATGTATGGCCGATTTCATGTATGGCCTCTTTGACAGCCCTCAGGTGAAAGAGGTCTCTGTCAGGATTTAGTCTATAGAACTCCTGGCGCAGCCTTGCGAGGGCTATAACCGTTACTCCAGCTAATATATCCGCCTCCCCGAAGACAAAATTGAGTTCCGGGACATAGAGGTCTGCATCCATTACACCGAGCACCCTGTGGAAGTCTTTTGTCTTAAATGGATGCAGCCTCCTGAGAATTCGTGTAGAGTGATACTGCCCTCTTTTGTTGCTATACAAGTCCTGCGGTACAGGTATTTCTTTGCCAGGTTCGACCTTGCAATGAAATGTCTTTTCAAGGGCATCTGCGATGTCTTTCAGGACTGCTGCGTCAATGACTCCTATGGGGATTATGAGAATCCTCATAAATAAACTATCTGATATAAGCCTCTGTTACATATCTCCTCATCATCCTGTGCGAGTTGAAATAGTATGCGTTCTTTCCTATTGCATTCTGCATTATCCTGAGCCAAGTGTGTTTGTCATTGTAAAATGTGGGGATGATGGCGGTCTCCAGTTTGTAATAAAGATCATCTGCATCCCTTGCAGGATCCGCAGGCACATCGGGGGAAGGCCCGATTGCCCATCCTGTGTATCCTTCTATCCATCCCTCTATCCACCAGCCGTCAAGGACACTGAAATTTGGAACACCGTTATGGGCTGCCTTCATGCCGCTCGTGCCCGATGCCTCAAGCGGCCTTAACGGCGTATTGAGCCACACATCAACGCCGGATACAAGCTTCAATGCCAGTTCCATATTGTAATTTTTAAGGTATGCGATTTTTATCTTGTCTTTGAGCTTTTCTTTGATTTCGAATATGTGCTGTATAAGCTGCTTTCCCGATTCGTCCCTCGGATGCGCTTTTCCTGCATATATTATTTGCAGCCTGCCTTCACCGATATACGACAGTCTTTCAATATCCGTAAAAAGGAGGTCGGCCCTTTTGTATGCAGTTGCACGGCGTGCAAAACCGATGGTAAGCGTATCGTAATTCATGCCTGCCTGTGTCTCGCGATTAACATAATCTATGAGATGCCTCTTCGCTTCCATGTGTGCCTCCCACAATTCATCATCCGGTATGCGGCCTACTCTTACAAATATTTCAGGCTCATTTGCCCAGCCGGGGAGGTATTTGTCATAGAGCCTTTTCATGCTGTCGCATGTCCATGTGAAAGAATGTACTCCGTTCGTTATGGCGTGGATCTCATAGCCTGGGAACATCCCCTTTGATACCTCGCCATGCTTTTTGGCCACTCCATTTATATAGTTGCTGAGGTTCAATGCGAGCATTGTCATATTGAGGTGTTCGTGGCCTGCCAAGTCCTTTACTATGTCTATAGGGATTATCTCGCACATTGTCCTTTGCACAAGGTCGTAGGGAAATTTGTCATGTCCTGCTGCAACCGGGGTATGTGTTGTGAATACGCAGAGGCCTCTCACCCTTTCCTTATCCCACACAAGCCTCTCATCCCACACCTCTTCTATGTCCCTTTTGTATCTTTTCAGCAGCTCGAGGGTTAGTAATGCCGAATGGCCTTCATTCATGTGATACTTCTTTATTTCAAATCCCAGTTCATCGAGCATCCTTGTACCGCCTATGCCCAGGACTATTTCCTGTTTGAGCCTGTAGGCCTGATCCCCTCCATAGAGGTGATGCGTAATCCCCCTGTCCTCCGGTGCATTCTCGGGCAGGTCCGTATCGAGGAATAAAATTGGAACCCTCTGTCCCCTCATGCTTTCCACGACATAAAGCCATGCGCCTATGTAAACTTCCCTTTCTTCTATAAAAACGCTCACCCTTTCTTTAAGCGGGGTCATGAAATTATTCGGGTCCCATTCATCAGGAAGCTCTGTCTGTCTGCCGTAAATATCGAGGTCCTGCTTGAAATATCCCTTTTTGGTGAGGATGGTCACTGCAACAACTGGAAGGTTCAGGTCTGCTGCGGATTTTATTGTATCTCCCGCGAGTACGCCGAGGCCTCCGCTGTATGTGGGCATATCGCTCCTGACGCCTATCTCCATGGAAAAATATGCTATCTTCGGCTCTTTGATGAATTCGCTTATGGATACTGTCATAGTCGTTCTCCCTTGTTTGTAATCGTTTCTATCCCCTTTGCCCTTTTCATCAATTCATCGAGTGCGGCTTCCCCTTCATTGCCAATATCAACGGAGTAATCGTTGACATAAAGGGATATGTGCTTAAATATTACGTCATCTGACAATTCCTGTGAATACCTTTTGATAAAAGGCATGGCATCTTCCCTGTGGAGCATGGAGTATTCTACACTCGCCCTTATGAGGGATTCAATTGTTTTAATGGTCTGGAGGCCGAGGGATTTCTTTGCAATTATGCCTCCGAGCGGTATGGGCAGTCCTGTCTCCTCTTCCCACCAATCTCCAAGGTCTACGATCTTTGCAAGTCCGTATTCATGGTACGTGAATCTGCTTTCATGTATTATGAGGCCAGCATCCACTTTCCCATCCCTGACCGCACCCATGATCTCATGGAAAGGCATAGCAATGAATTGCGGAGCACTGATGGCTGATGGCTGATGGCTGGTGGCTGAGATAAAGAGTTTCAATAAAAGAAATGCGGTTGTAAGTTCACCTGGGATCGCTATTTTTTTTATTTCTGACTTCTGACTTCCCACAGGGTCTTGTAGACTGACTTCCGGCTTATGAACTAAGAGCGGCCCGCATCCCCGGCCGAATGCCCCTCCTGCTCTCAGAAAGTGGTAATCTTTCTGCAAATAATAAAAGGCATGGCATGATATCTTTGTGACATCGACAGCCCTTTTCATTGCAAGCTGGTTCAGTGTCTCCACGTCCTCGATGAGGAGGCTGAAATCGAGACCTTTCAGGTCTATCCGTTTATTAGCAAGGGCATAAAAGATAAAGGTGTCATTGGGACAGGGCGAAAAACCCAAGCTTATCATAATTTGCAATTTTAGCATTAAATATTTATCATTTACCAGAAGAAATACATGGAGGTTTTATGAAACTGCATAAAAATATCCTGAGTCTTATCGGCAATACGCCGATGGTCAGGATCAACAGGATGGTTTCGGCAAATAGTGCCGAGATATGGGCAAAGCTTGAGGGTTTTAACCCCGGAGGCTCTGTCAAGGACAGGATAGCCCTTTCAATGATAGAGGCAGCAGAAAGGGAAGGCAAGCTGCACAAAGGCGGCACTATTGTTGAACCCACAAGTGGAAATACCGGCATCGGCCTTGCAATGGTGGCTGCTGTCAAGGGATACAGGCTTATCCTCACAATGCCAGAGACCATGTCCATGGAGAGGAGGCAGTTGCTGCAGGCATTTGGCGCCGAGCTTATATTGACACCCGGTGATAAAGGCATGATGGGGGCAGTGGAAAGGGCAGAGGAGATATTCAGAGACAATCCTGATTTTTTCATGCCTCAACAGTTTGAGAACAAGGCGAACCCGGAAATGCACAGGCGGACAACCGCCCTCGAGATAATCAATGACCTTGGCTGTGTGCCCGATGCCTTTGTGGCCGGAGTTGGAACAGGAGGGACTATAACCGGTACGGGCGAGGCATTAAGGGAAAAGAACCCTGATATATGGATAGCTGCAGTGGAGCCTGCATACTCTCCTGTCCTGTCCGGCGGAAATCCGGGGAAACACAAGATTGCAGGCATAGGCGCCGGCTTTTATCCAGGGGTTTTAAATACAAAGATATACAACGAAGTGATACCCGTAACGGACGAGGATGCCGCAAACACGACAAAACAACTGGCTTTAAAGGAAGGAATACTCGCAGGCATATCATCTGGCGCTGCAATGTGGGCTGCCATGAAGGCAGCAGAGAGGCTTGGGAAAAACAAGAAACTGGTTGTTATATTCCCGGACAGGGGAGACAGGTATTTGAGCACAGGCTTGTTCTTACCAGAAGGAATATGAAATTTAAAATCCGAAATCCTAAATTCGAATTTCGAAATTCGGATTTGGAATTTGAAAAATAAAGGGCATTTGTGCTATCTTTGTCAGCTAAAAACACACGCCTGAAAGGGGTCTCTAATGGTCTCATAACCGCAGCATTGCTGTTGTTATGGGTTTAAAAGAACCGGGCGGAGGAAAAACCATAAGGAGGAAGTATGGCTGTTGTAACTATGAAGGAGTTGCTGGAGTCTGGTGTCCATTTCGGACATCAGGTAAAGAGATGGAATCCGAAGATGAAAAAATTCATCTTTGGAGAGAGGAACGGTATTCACATTATCGATCTTCAAAAGACATTGGAAGGAGTGGAGGAGGCATACAACTTTGTCAGGAACATAGCATCCACAGGCGCACCCGTACTCTTCGTCGGCACAAAGAAGCAGGCACAGGACTCCGTAGCAGAGGAGGCCCAGAGGGCAGGCGCATTTTATGTGAATAATAGATGGCTCGGCGGCATGCTTACAAACTTCTCAACAGTAAGGCGGAGCATAGAGAGGTTCAAAAAGATCGAAGCAATGAAGGAAGACGGCACATACAATGTCCTTACAAAAAAGGAAGTGGCACAACTCGAGAAGGAAAGGATTAAACTGGAGAAGAATCTGGCAGGAATAAAGGATATGACAAATCTGCCCGGTGCTATCTTTATCATAGATCCCAAGAAAGAACAGATTGCCGTTGCAGAGGCCAGAAGGCTCTCCATACCCGTGGTGGCTGTTGTGGATACCAATTGCGACCCCGACGATGCAGACTATGTTATCCCGGGCAACGACGATGCAATAAGGGCTATCAAGCTTCTTGCATCCAAGATGGCCGATGCAGTCCTTGAAGGCAAGGGAGTGCTCGCCAAGTCCGCAAAAGAGGAAACCGAAAAGGGAGCGATAGAAGAAAAAATCATGCAGGAGGAGATGGCAGAATGACGGTAACGGCAGATAAGGTTAAGGAATTGCGCGAAAAAACCAATGCAGGCATGATGGACTGCAAAAAGGCCCTCTTAGAAAGCGGCGGCGACATGGAAAAGGCCATTGACATCCTCAGGCAGAAAGGGCTTGCAACTGCAGCAAAGAAGGCAGGCAGGCCGGCATCGCAGGGTTTGATAGATTCGTACATACACATGAATAAGCTCGGAGTCCTCGTTGAGATTAATTGCGAGACGGACTTCGTTGCCAAGACTGACGACTTTAAAGAGCTTGCTAGAGACATCGCAATGCACATAGCTGCTGCAAATCCGACGTATGTATCCCGGGAAGACATTCCTCAAGATGTGATAGAAAGGGAAAGGGAGATATACAGGGCACAGGTCACCAATAAGCCGCCACAGGTCGTTGAGAAGATTATCGATGGTAAGCTCGAAAAATTCTTCAGCGATACATGTCTTCTTGAGCAGGTCTTCATAAAAGACCCGGAGGGGAAGCAGAAGATAAAGGACCTGATAACAGAAAAGGTAGCGAAACTGGGTGAGAATATTGTTTTAAGAAGATTTGCAAGATTTCAGTTAGGCGAAGGATTGGAAAAGAGTGCATCCTGTGAAAGCTGATATGAAAAATGGGTCAAGGGTCAAGGGTCAAGGGTCAAGAACCTCGAAACATGGACTCAAATATAAAAGGGTTCTGCTGAAACTCAGCGGCGAGGCCCTTATGGGAGACAGGGGATACGGCATAGACCCTGCCACTGTGGAGTATATGGCCTCGGAAATCAAAAAGGTTGTCGATATGGGAGTGGAGGTTGCCATTGTCATCGGCGGCGGCAATATCTTCAGAGGTGTCGAGGCCTCTGTAAAGGGCATGGAAAGGGCGTCAGCCGATTATATGGGAATGCTCGCAACGGTTATAAATGCCCTTGCCCTTCAGAATGCGCTGGAGAGGATCGGCCTGCAGACAAGGGTTCAGTCTGCCATAGAGATGAGGGAACTCGCAGAGACGTATATCAGGAGAAGGGCGATAAGGCATCTCGAAAAGGGAAGGATTGTTATATTCGCTGCTGGCACCGGCAATCCATACTTTACCACAGATACAGCCGCAGCACTTCGCGCCATGGAGATAGGGGCTGACGTCATATGCAAGGGAACGAAGGTTGAAGGTGTTTATACTGCCGACCCTGTGAAAGACCCAACCGCAAAGAAGTTCGATGAAATATCGTATATAGATGTCTTAAAATTCAACCTTAAGGTTATGGACTCCACCGCAATAACCCTCTGCATGGACAACAACCTTCCCATAGTTGTATTTAATATAAAAAAAGCAGATAATATTAAGAACCTTATAAAGGGCAAGAAGGTAGGCACAACGGTTAAAAAGCAAAATGAAAAATTAAAAATGAAAAATTAAGGAATTCCATAATTTTGCTTTTTGAATTTATCTCTGGCGGGGTGATAAGATGCAAGAGTTTAAGAAAAAGGCTACGGACAGAATGAACGGGGCCGTAGATGCATTGAAAAAGGACTTTGCCGCTATAAGGACAGGAAGGGTATCCCTTTCGCTACTGGATGGAATAGCCGTGGATTATTACGGGACATCCACGCCACTTAATCAGGTCGCAACGCTCGGCATACCGGATCCCAGACAGATAACTATCCAGCCATGGGAGCAGAAACTCATTCCGGAGATAGAAAAGGCCATACTTAAATCCGGTCTCGGGCTGACTCCCACCAATGACGGGAAGGTCATAAGGCTTAATATACCGCCCCTTACAGAGGAAAGGAGAAAGGAACTGGTAAAGGTTGCAAAAAAGAGGGCAGAGGAAGCACGGGTTGCCGTCAGGAATATAAGAAGGGACATAAATGACGAGATTAAAAAGTCTGAAAAGGAGCAGCACCTCAGCGAGGACGATGTTAAAAGGCTTCAGGATGAGATCCAGAAGATTACCGACTCGCATATAACAAAGATCGAAGAAGTCCTTCAGCACAAGGAAAAAGAGATAATGGAAGTATAAATTAG
>NZ_DAIOFX010000074.1:0-7678 GCF_036745535.1 Dissulfurispira sp. | reverse complement strand
CTGTGCCCCTCCCTGAATAGGGAGGGGCTTTTTTTATGCGGCGATTAAAGTGCCCCCTGCAGGGGTCGAACCTGCGGTTTATGTTTCGCAACAATAACTCATCTTCAGTACAGATTAAAATATACTCCACGGAACGGCAAAGATATTTGCAGTAAGTTGTTTTATTTCAGAGCCGGAATATATAACGAGGCCGCCTGCAAACCTCTTTGCCGCATCTTTTAGAAATAATAAGTTCTCGGCATCCTTCATAGATATAGTGGAAGACAGCTTAACCTCAACGCCGATTATCCTGTTGCCTTTTTCCAATACGAAATCGACTTCCCGCTCTTTTCCCCCCTGTGTCCTGAAGTACATAACATCTCCTTCTATAAGTGACGCCATAACTGTCAGATTCAGGAATACATACGATTCAAGCAAGGCTCCTCTGAATCCTTCAGGTATAGATGCTGATGCAGTGAACCCTCCAAGCGAAGCTGCCAGGCCTGGATCTGTTATAAAAATCTTCGGCGCTTTTATAAGTCTTTTGGAGATGTTTTTGGAATAAGGCCTGACCCTTGACACAAGTCCTGTTTCCTCAAGGATATTTATATACCTTCCGGCAGTAGCATGGGATAGCCCCGTATCCCTCGCTATATCGCTTTGTTTGAGGATATTCGCCGTCCTTAGAGCGAGCAGTTCCATCATCTTCCTAAAGTCCGGGAGATACGATATTTCGGAAATATCTCTCAAATCCCGTTCAAGGTACGTCTTTGTATACCCTCTCCACCATGCCGCAATGTGATCCTCTTTTTCCAGAAATGCAGCAGGAGGCATAAAGCCCCTGAAAAGGATTCTGATAATATCGCCGCTCTTTTGCCCAAATGTATAGTCTTTTATCTTCAATGACGGCAAGCGGCCTGTTTCAATAAACGATTCGAGCCAGCCGATGTACTTCCGTTCCATAAACTCGCCATAGCTGAAAGGCATGAGGTCGAAGTATGCTGCCCTGCCTGCAAGGCTTTCCGAGACGCTCTTCATCAGGATGAGTTTTGCGGAGCCGGAAAGGACTATCCTTCTCGATCTGTCTTTATCAACCGCTTTTTTTACTGCATGCAGAAATTTTGGGGCCTTTTGCACTTCGTCGATAACCATGTTATGTGAGATGGCAAGGAGTTCATCAGGCTTTTTTTGAGCCAGAGCAAGCGTATCGAGGTCATCAAAGGTGATATAGTGCCAGTCCTTGAACGGGTGCTCATTTTGCAAGAGAGTGCTTTTGCCTGTTTGCCTTGCGCCGGAAAGGATTATCACAGGAGAGAATTCCGCAGCAGACCTGAGTTTATCTGCAAGCCACCTCGGTTTGTAAATATCTTTCAATATCATGATATATAATATATCACATCGTGATTAAAAATACATCATGCTCTGTTTATGTGATCGGAATAAGAAGCCGAACAATCGGCTTATCTTTAGTGATATTCCCCATGCAAACCCTTGATTATCCTCATGTATCAGTTTATAACGCTATAAAATGTTGAAGAAACTTAAAAAAAGAATGTTGTACATAATGCTTTAAAGCTATGGAAGATGATTTAAATGATTATTGTTATAGATTGAAAGAGCGGATCGGATGAGTGATTGTTTAGAGATTGCGGCGAATGTTGCTTTGTTTGTGAGTGCGCTGTTGCTGCTCATAGACGTTGCTCCGCACGACTTTTTGCCTGCACACAAGAAACGTGTTCATGCCGTAAATTTGTTGAGGAAAAGCCGTAACGTACTCGGCAACCTGCCGCCGAATACAAAAGTGACTTCAGAAACAACTGGAATGGATTTGCTGTGTGAACCTGAAGCGTACTCAGCACTCTCCAATTTCATTCGTCAGAAGTCACCTCTCGCTCATACTGTCGACTGGGCGAAGGCAGTGGGAGTGGGTTACGCGACTATGTCGCTACCCGTGGGTAACTCGACAGTTGAAGCGTACCGCACTCTTTATGTAACACTTATTCCAGAAGAGCCCGACACCAAAATGGTCCTTGTACCCGTCGGCCAGTTGGGGGATTTAGATGCGTGGCTATCAGAGCAGCGGCAAGGTGCGATTACCCGAATTGCTCTCGTTTTTCTCATGTTGGGATTCGCACTTCAACTCGCGGCATCCCTCGTGTGAGACAACGCTGAAGCGACTTTGTAAATTGACACTATAAACTATCTTTTATATCTTAACATCCGCCTGTGTTTAATCAGGATAGCGTTTTGAAGGGCGTTATGGGGCAAGAACAAACAAAGACAGGACACAAAACTACCGTTTGCTTTTTTTCGCCTTTTCCCTATACTGCATGGCTGCCTTGCTGATCTCCTGAATGCTTTCTTCCGGCAGCATGGTCTTGCGCCATTTTGTATAATCGAATTTCTCACGCGCCATTAAAGCGATGTACCTTTCCGCCTCAATAGCTCCCATAGCTTTTATAAGGGTTTTTGTTCCTTCGACTTTTATTTCGTTATCGTTTTTCATCTCTCCTCTATGGGAAACATATTTAAGGGTTTCCGCAAGTGCTTACAAATACCCAAAACCAGTATTATCAAGCGTTTCAGCCTATAATTAATTGTTTATGTTTTTTGCAAAAACAGTTCATTTTTACAAAGGGTTTATTACGAATTAATGACGCTGGATTTTCCCTTTCTGATTAAGCAGGCGGTTTTTTCAGAGGCTTTTTTATACCAACTCGTTTTTTTGACGTTAATCCCGACTTCTTTAAAACCTTCTGCCTTGAGGTGCTCTATTATCTCTTTTTCTTTTAGTTTCCTTTTAGCCATTTTAAATACCTCTCTTTGTAAAATTCGTAATTATCTTTTATATCAGTTATAGCCATAGTCAAGGCTTGACTATTATCGAGATAGTCATACCAGACTTTTCTGACTACATTCCCATCCGTATCAAGAATGTCTTTATGCGGGCATTCATGCCCGCTATCATATCTTATCACTTCATGCCACTGTCCTTCAAATTCACACAAAAGCTTCACCACAAATTCTATAACATCCCCTTTTTCTGTGATGAAATATACATAAGCAACAATGCCTGGTGCAATTTCCAAAAAGTATTCTTTATTCATGTAGCAAAATTATATCGTAACAGAAAAAGTATGAATGATGGCAGTCAGGCTTGAAAAGTATTTTGGCACATCAGAGGAGCTATGGATTAACTTGCAGATGCAATATGAGCTTTATAGGGTCAAAGAGAAAAAGAAAAAGGCGCTGGAAAGAGTGAGAGCATATACAGAACTTCATCCTGCTGCGGTTTAATGCGGATTTATACAAACGCTGGATTTTCCATTCTGGATGTTCTATTTATGTGATTGGAACAAAAAGCCGGACAACCGGCTAAAATATCAATAACATCTTGCCCGCAACCCTTGATTCTCACTTCCTATAGGCATATAATGCTATAAAATGTGGGATAGAGATAAAAGACAATGTTATACGAATAATGGAGACTAATATATGAGTGCCGCGTTGCCATTACGTGAATACCTTTATCTCGATGATTCAGGCATAGAGAGCCTTTATGCACAAACTGTAAGCAATCTTGAAATAGAGAAAACATCTACTTTGGAAAAATCGATAAGTGGCAAAGCAGGAATCAAGCTTAAGTTTAAGCAAATTCTCCTTGAAAAGGGTCGCCCTGGTGGCTATAACCATCGAGACGATTATTATAAGAAAACCACAATGTTCGCGTGATTCTTGCTGCAAACGTATCGAAACTAAAAAGGTCAGGGGGCAAAATGTCACCAACAGGGCATGACTCCCTATTTTTTCAGAGGTTACAGAGGCAAAGAGATTTCTCTGAATGTCTTTGGGTCATTATCAACAATGTATGACTTTTATCAGATTAAGCCATACGCAATATGGAGATAAAAGAGCGTATAACCATGCCTTTAACCAGACGCGGATTAAGCGACACGATATTATTCGCGTTGTTACCCGCACTGGTTAAGGCTACCATTATACATAAATAAAGGAGCATATTAATTGATACCAGCACATAATGCATCTGGCGTTCTCCCTCCATTTCTCCCCGGACAGTCGCCAACTGATCCTTCCGCAATGTTGCCTTATTGTGTGTCGATGCTTGATGTTGTAAAGAAGTATGCTATTAATGAAGAAAGAATTAAAATATTAAAAGGCGTTATGAACTATAGAGATGAGTTAAGAAAGTCTGGCATTCATGATGGCTTTCAATGAATAAACGGAAGTTTTGTGGAAAACACTGAAGTGACTCGTGGTCGCCCTCCATTTGATATCGATATATTACATTTGCTAATAGGCCAGATAGCTTCAGAGAGCTTGATATCTGGCGAAAGTTCATAAATTCTCGTCCCGACTTATTTGACCCGGAGGAAAGCAAAAAAAATATATTTATGCGACGCATATTTTGTAGATATGACTTCACACCCAGGGTTCTTGATTAACCAAACTGCATACTGGTTTGGTTTGTTTTCTCACCAACGTGACACCTTCCTGTGGAAGGGAATGCTTCAAGTTTCTCTGGGCGATGACAAGGAAGTTATTGACTTCCTTAATAGTGGAGGTAGTCATGCCTCGTAAACTCAAGCTTGAAGGCTTGCAAGCTGAACTATCGGCTGTAGAATTATTGCTTAAACAAGCAATTGAGGTTGGCGACCCTATTGGTGAAATGCAACTGACACACAGAAAGCAAAAAATCGAAAATGAAATCAGCCAGACTGATCAACACCCAGAAATGACAGCAAGTGTTGCGTTGTTTTTTTGGTGGAGAACCAGTCTTAGGTTCTAGGGGTATATCAGCTGATTTTGCAGGACACACTCTTGAACTTTTTCAGGAGCTAGTTTCCCGAACATTTGCAAAGACTGAGATTGGTGTGCTTGGCACTAGAGGCCCTATCCCCATGAAACAACGAACAACATTGATGGTTACTGAAATTGCTAAAGGCTCTTTTGGCTTCATTCTTGACGAGTTGTCTGATCAAACTGAAATAGTGGATACAGAACTCAAGTTGATAGTTGAAAAAGTCACACGCATGATAGAGCGTACGGCATCACCTAATGAGATAGAATTCGAGGAAATTGCTGAAACACTAGATGCAAGAACGCTCACGACGTTACGGGACTTTTTCGTTAGTCTTGATACAAGTGCTGCAACTGTTAGAGTAGTTGAAGACGTTGCAGATATTACTCTTGACAGCCCTTCAATACATCGCGCTAGAGTACGTACAGAGGCAACTTCTATAGATGAGCAAGAGGATTTTATAGAGGGTGAAATATTTGGCTATCTTCCAGAACATCGGAAATTCAAGCTTAGACTTGAAAGTGGAGATATTGTATATGGCTCTGTCTCAAAGGATGCATCTGAGCAATATAAAGCCTTTATACAATCGGGCAAAGCTGTTATTGGTCGCAAGTGGAAACTGAAGATGAAAAAAAGAATTGTTAAGCCTCTGAACAGGCCACATAGGGAGGTCTATTGGCTATTGGAATTTATTGACGAAGAATAAAGAAGTGTATAAACAGTTACTGCAGTGAATGCGAGATAGCCAGGCCCTTTTTGACGGTTAATGTTTTTAGTTTTGCGAATCATAATTATGCATTCTGGTGCGCTTCATGTCTCGCATCACTGAAGGAAGAAACAAAATCACTCTGTCCTTGATAAAAACATCAAATAATTTCTCTAATTCCTTGACTTTGCAAAAATGCCTGTTGCTTTAGCCATCTTGACGGTTCAATCAATATTTGGTATTGTAATACTAATATGAAGGCAGACTTGCTTATCATGAGAAAAAGTATTTTGCTGACGGCTCTTTTTACGAGATAAAAATATGGAGAGTCCCCAAACACAAGGATAAGCCGCATGGCCTAAAGTACTCTTTTACATATATTGTTAACGATGAGAGAGTAATAGGTTACGACAATCACGAGCATAAGGGAGACCATAAGCATTATAGAGGCAAGGAGTATATTTACAAGTTTCAGGGATTAGAGAAGTTATGGAAAGATTTTATGAATGATATTAAACAATTTAAGGAGGGGAATCTATGAGAGTGAGAAATATAAAAATATCCATTAAATCTGACGAAGATGTTTTTAAAGAGGTTAAAGAGGTATGGGGAAAACTTGAGCGAGGGGAAAAGGTCAAAAAGCATGAGGGCATTTCCCTTGAAAGCCTTGAGACCATGAGGAAGGTTCTTACAGAGGAAAGATTAAGGATATTGAAGACCATAAAAAAAGATCATCCGCAGTCAATATATGAGCTCGCAAAGATACTTCACCGTAATGTAAAGAATACTTTCGATGATGTTCAGTTTCTTGCGCAGATGGGGCTTATAGAACTGAAAAAGACGAAGGATGGAAGAGAGAAGACAACGCCGTTTGTAAACTACGACCGGATACTTCTGGAGATTCCTGTTTAGGCTTTAGAAAATTAAGTGCCCCCTGCAGGAATCGAACCTGCGGCACCAGGTTTAGGAAACCTGTGCTCTATCCTACTGAGCTAAGGGGGCGAGGGCCTTATTTACTGCATCTTCAGCATCGTCTGCTTTTATAATGCCCTTTATATCCCAAGTGTTTATGCCTATGACCGGCTTGCCTGTTTTCAATCCGAGGGCTATTTCTGAGAGCGTTCCGTATTCTCCACCAACAGCAATAAGGGCATCTGCTGAACGAACTATGATAACATTTCTCCCTTCACCAAATCCAGTGGCAACAGGCACATCAATGTAAGGATTGGCATCGCTTTTATAGCTTTGTGGCAGGATTCCAACTGTTATCCCACCTTCGGATTTAGCACCTTTTGCAGCAGCCTCCATCACTCCGCCGAGACCTCCGCATATGAGGATGGCATTTCTTCTTGCGATGAGTTTACCGACCTCTTCGGCAATTCTCAAGGTATTTTCGTCTGAATTGCCTGCACCTATGACAGCTATTATTTTTTGCTGCATGGTTATGTCCTTCCCTCTTTTCTCCTGTCAAGCACTTCTGCAAGGAAGGGCAGAAGCAATGAGCCTCCGGGGATTAAGAAGATGACTATTGCTGGAACAACCTTTGATATATTTTTTAAGATGCACTTTAATCTCTTTCTTCTCTTCTTTTGTCCATTCTTGTCCTGTATTCTGGTGTTTCATCAGGAGCTGCATGAGTCCCTTGACTTCTACAACCTCGTTCAGGATAAATTCCCTATTGCTGGCAATAAGTCTTTTGATAAAATTCGGCATATGATTTCAAAAAAATAAATATCGGGGCGAGAGGATTTGAACCTCCGACCTTTCGGTCCCGAACCGAGTGCGCTACCAGGCTGCGCTACGCCCCGAAAGCTATATGATACCATAAGTTCAGAGACTGAGGAAACTTAAGTCTAAAACATTTCAGAAATATTTCTTATCTTAACTAAAAACCTCCATTTACTTTAAATTCCCATAAAACCAATTAATCATGGAGGAAGAAAAATGTTCATGACAAAGGAAAAATCAAAAGTCTTTGGGATAGTGGTTTTATCTGTTGCCGTTGTTTTTGTCCTTTCAGGCTGCGCACAGACCATGCGAGCTATCGAGCACGCCAAAATGACAGTAGCCGTTAAAATGTCAGACACCATATTCCTCGACCCAACCATTCTGACAAAGAACAGGAATGTTTTTGTCAGGGTTACTAACACATCTGACATGCAAGAAATAGTCTT
>NZ_DAIOFX010000073.1:0-7798 GCF_036745535.1 Dissulfurispira sp. | reverse complement strand
CGTGGTTTAAAAAAAGGATGTTAATATATACAAATTCGGTTCTTTCGGAGTTTTATCTCAAAATAAAGAAAAGTGAATAGGTTTTTTCATAAATTATTAGACTCCTATATAAAAAAGCATATTAAAAAACATCCCGGCCAGCTAAAGAAAAAAGATGAGTTGAATTTCAAACCAAATCGCTTTCTGGTTATATCTTCTACTGCGCTGGGGGATACCCTTCTTTCCACTCCTGCCATCAAAAGCCTCAGGATGTCCTTTCCTGAAGCAAAGATAACCGCCTTAATACATAAAGACATAGCTCCGTTATTTAATGATTTCCCGTATATAAATAACATAGTACTGTATCATGGAGGGTATAAAAAATTTTTTAAAACAATAGCCGCACTCCGGAAGGAAAAACCTGAAGTTGCTTTAATATTTCACGGGAATGGTCCTCAGGATATTGCATTCTCAATTTTAAGCGGGGCAAACCTCATCTTAAAGCATCCCACCATGAGTCCTCACAAAAAATATCTGTCATTTGAATTTGAGCAAAAATACCAGCACACAATTGAAGACAGGCTCGATTTAGTCAGAAAAATAGGGGGGACAATTATTGATAAATCCATGGAAATACCTCCTTCGACTGATAAAACAAAAGAGGCGAAAGTTAAGAGTTTTTTAAACGATGAGGATAATCTTATTGGATTTCAAATTGGTGCATCCCATGTTTATAATATGTGGCCTGTTGAGAACTTCATAGAGTTAGCAAAAAAAATATTATCCTTAGATCCTGATACCAGAATAGTAATTACAGGGATAAAAAAAGAATATGCACTGGGAGAACAAATTGTTAAAGCCTGCGGCACAAGGGTGATAAACTGCTGCGGAAAATTCAGGATCGATGAATTGCCCTATCTAATAAAGAGATTCAAGCTTTTAATCACAGGCGATACAGGCCCGATGCATCTTGCCATTGCAATAAGGATTCCAACACTCTCTCTCTTCTCTGCAGCCGACAGCAAGGTTACAGGTGCATATCAGGATCATCAGATACACAGAATTATTCAGAAAAATGGCAGATTCATAGCCAGTTTGCCGAAGAAAAAAAGAGATAACAGCGCCATGAGGCTTATAACTGTTGATGAGGTCTTTAGCCAGTATGAAGATTTTGTGCATAACAGATCAGTTTGAAAATTCAAATCACTCTTCCATCGAGGGCATCTTCGGAACGCATCTCAAGGAATTATGCACGGTTTATATCGTTTATTTTACCAAGACTTCCGGCAGTATTCGCATAAAAGAAAATAAAATTTATATCCCTTATTCATACAAGAGGAAAAATATAACCGGAGAATTGAATAAAATCATCGACCTGAATCAGATAGACAGCGTTATCGCAAGAAATTTCTTCCCGGTGCTAAAAGATGTCTTAAAAAATAAAGGCCGCTACAATTACCATGTTGGCTTCTGGCACTCGTTTCCCCACACCTTCAGGCGGTTATTTGAGGCAAAAGAAGAGAATAGGGCTGTCTTCAGGAAAGCCATAGAATACAAGATAAAAACCTATCTTGAAAAAAAACTTGTTAAAAAATGCGACTTCCTTATTGTCATGTCCAAAGAGTTTAAAGATACATTTTACCCGGACACGGATATCAATTATTTGCCCCTTCCCATGGGTGTTAATTTTAACGACCTGCCATCATATAAGCCTGACAGCAATCCAATAAAAAAATTGATTTACACCGGAACGGTCGATCGCCTCAGGAAGACAGATTTAATCATTGAAGCCATTTCAGAATTAAAAGAAGAATTTGTCCTGGATATATTTACACAGAGCAGCAATGAAACAACCAGAAAAATAAAAAATATGGGTGATGGAAGGATAAACGTTTACCCTGCAATCCCAAGAAAGGAGCTTTTTAATCGGATAGCAGACTATGATATAGGAATAGGATTAATCCCTGAAAATGATCTGTACAATGTCTCCTCACCGACAAAAACACTGGAGTATTACAGCATTGGAGTTCCTGCCCTAGTAAATTATCTGCCAGAATATACTTACCTTTTCAATGATGAAAGCGCTTTCTTTTGCAGCTTCACAAAAACGGATATCCAAAGAGCCGTGAAAGAAATTTTAAACACACCAAAGGAAAAAATATTTGAGATGGGAATGAAAGGCAGAAAAATAGTAAAGGAACAAAGAGATTACAGAGTCTTAAGCGAAAAATTGTATAATTTCCTGACGAATATATATAAACAATAAAAATCACGAATGAGAAATTTTCCCAAAATAGTTGTAAGCTATTTTTTCGGACCTAACGGTATCCCGCTCGGCACATCGTGCACACGTGCATTACAGGCCCTCGGCTGTGAAGTGCTTTGCTTTAACAGCGGCATCAACAGTCCATTAGAGAAATATCTTTTCAAACCTGTGAACAAGATATTCTGGAACCTCGGCCTGAAAAAAATTGACATATCAAAAAATTCTCCATGGAACAATCAAAAATTCCGCCAGAAGCTTTTAGAAAATGCAGTAGCCGGATTTAAGCCCGACATCCTCTTCATTTTGAGAGGGCATGGATTTGACGGAGCATATCTGCAATACCTGAAGAAGAGATATGGAATTAAGAAAATTGTCGGTTGGTGGGTCAAGGGTCCTAAATGGTTTGATCTCATGCTTTCCGAGGCAAAATTTTACGACCGCTTTTTCTGCATCCACAAGGAAGGATATACCGCTGAAGACAAAATAGAGCATCTGTCTGCCATAGCCTTGAATGACAGCCTTTACAGGCCGCTCCATACCGGTTCCGATAAGCAATATACCAATGACGTTGTGTTTGTGGGAAGCTGGACTCAAAGAAGACAGGACATCATAGAGGAATTAACAGACTATCCAATTTCAATTTACGGCCCCAAATGGTTAAGAAAAAATATATTAAATTCTACGATACGCAAGATGGTAAAAAGCGACGGCATTTGGGGCGAAGAACTTGTGGAATTGTATAATAAAACAAAGATAGCAATAAATATATCCCAATGGGATACATCGAATTTATCCGGGCTAAACCTGAGGATATTTGATATTCCGGCATGCGGTACTTTTTTAATTACCGAGGATTCCGGCAGCATAAGGGAATATTTCAAGCCAGGAGAGGAAATCGAAACCTTTAAAGACATTCGCGAATTAAAAGATAAACTATCGTATTATCTTAAAAACGATAAGGAGCGGGAAAGAATCGCATCGAATGGTTATAAAAAAGTTTTGAGTTTTGGTACGTATAAGGATAAAATGGCTGACCTGCTGAATAGAATAGGCTTTAATGGTTTATAATGAAAATTTTATGGTGAAGAATATTTCGTGCAATATATGCTGCAACAATAACTATACCCTTGTCTTTAAGGCAAAGGATTTAAATTATCGTACAACAGATGAAGAGTTTAATATAGTTAAATGCAAAAACTGCGGCCTTGTATACATAAATCCTCAACCTGTCAACCTCGAACAGTATTACCCTAAAACCTATATTCCCTATAAGTCTATCAGCACAGACGCTGCTTTTAAGTTGCCTCTACGCAGGGCATTAGAGCTTTTCTATGGCTATCCATGCAAAGAATTTGTCCCGGCAAGTTTGATGACAAAGCTGAGACACATCCATAGATTGCTGGAAATAAACCTTAAAGACAATTTTTTTCTTTACAGGATACAGTACGACAGGACTAAAAAGATATTAGATGTTGGTTGTGGAAACGGCGGCTATTTGTTGTCCCTTAAGTCCCTCGGATGGGATGCATGCACACAGATTTATGGCATCGACTTCCCAAACGAAGCGCTGGAACATTTAAAAGAACACGAACACATAAACATAATAGAAGGCAATTTCCTTGATACAAATTTGCCAGAGAATTTTTTCGACATCATTACATTAAGGCATGTATTAGAGCATCTTAACGACCCTGCATCGGCCTTGAAAAAGGCCTTCGCCATACTAAAGCCGGGTGGAATTATTCTTATCAATGTCCCAAATTTTAAAAGCTTCGAGGCACTGGTAATTTTTAGAGAAAAATGGCGGCATATAGATGCCCCGAGACATCTATATCACTTTTCACCTGAAACACTCAAGAAACTTCTGAATAACGCGGGGTTCGCGGTTGAGAAAATACTCTTAAAGAGATCTGTCGCTCCCTTTATTAAAAGCCTTGAGCATTACGGCTATCATGTACCAAAGTTTGTGGAAAAATATATAATAAGAAATATGCTTAAGCTTTTTAAGCTGTTTGGGTATAGTGGTGAACTACTTTGCAAAGCGGTCAAACAATAGAACTTTTTATTAAAAGCTAATAAAATGAAGGGTATCATATTAGCAGGTGGAAGCGGAACGAGACTATATCCCATAACAATGGCTGTCTGTAAACAGTTATTGCCTGTTTATGATAAGCCTATGATTTATTATCCACTTTCCGTGCTTATGCTCGCTGGCATAAGGGATATTTTAATAATCTCAACGCCTCAGGATTTATCAAGGTTCAAAGACATATTAGGCGATGGCTCCCATTTGGGACTTTATTTCTCCTATAAGGAACAATTGCATCCCAATGGTATTGCAGAGGCATTCATAATAGGCGAGGAATTCATAGGCAGCAATAATGCTTGTCTCATCCTGGGAGACAATATATTTTATGGTCATGGATTGACCGACTTGCTCAAAAAAGCGGTTGTGGATATAGAAACAGAAGGTGGAGCCACAATTTTGGGTTATTGTGTAAACAACCCTGAAAGATACGGAGTTGTTGAATTTGATAAAAATGGAAAGGTCTTGTCCATAGAAGAAAAACCTAAGGTTCCGAAATCAAATTGTGTCGTAACCGGCTTATATCTCTATGATAACAATGTCATAGAGATTGCCAAAAATATTAAGCCGTCATGGAGGGGTGAACTCGAGATAACAGACGTAAACACCGAATATCTAAAAAATGGCAAGCTGCGAGTCGAACTTCTCGGTAGGGGCTATGCCTGGCTTGATACAGGGACTCATGACAGTCTTTTAGATGCAAGTGAGTTCATAGCAACAATAGAGAAACGGCAGGGCTTGAAAATTGCGTGCATAGAAGAGATCGCATATTGTCTGGGATACATCGATAAGACACAACTGTTAAAACTTGCGGATTCTTTTAAAAATAACGGGTATGGTCAATACCTATCGAGAGTGGCAAATCAGTAATAAACTAAGGAGACTTGATGCCTTTCGATTTCAAGAGGCTTTCGATACCTGAGGTTATTCTTATAATTCCTCGAATCTATAGCGATGAAAGGGGTTTCTTTATGGAAACCTACAAATATTCGGACTTTGCCAATTTTGGGATAAAAGAACACTTTGTTCAGGACAATTATTCTAAATCGGCAAAAAATGTCTTAAGAGGACTCCATTACCAGAAAGATCCGCATGCGCAGGGGAAATTGGTGCGATGTCCGAGAGGGAGGATATTCGATGTAGCAGTGGATATCAGAAAGGGCTCTCCAACCTATGGACAGTGGGTTGGTGTCGAGCTTTCCGAAGGAAATAATCTTATGCTTTATATCCCTCCTGCCTTTGCCCATGGTTTTGTTGTTTTAAGCGACTCTGCTGAAACTGTTTACAAATGCACAGCAGAATATTCCCCTGAAAATGAAAGGGGTATAATATGGAACGATCCTGACATCAAAATCCAGTGGCCTGTTAAGGAGCCCTTTCTTTCAGATAGAGACAAAAAATATCCGGCACTGAAACGCGCTGATAATAATTTCGAATACTCACAGAGGGAGGCATGAGGTTTTTAGTCACCGGAGCAGATGGGCAGCTCGCAAGTGAGTTCATCAAATCCTTTAATTACAGCCATCACCACGTAGTTGCCCTGAATAGAGGGCAACTGGATATATCAAACATCGATGCTGTTTCAAAGACTTTTCTGCACTACAGACCAGATGTTGTCTTAAACTGTGCAGCTTACAATTTAGTGGATAAGGCTGAGGAAGATTTTAATGCGGCATTTAAAACAAATGCTATCGGCGTTAAAAATCTGGCCTCTGCCTGCAAAAAAAATAATGCCCTGTTAGTGCATTACAGTACGGATTATGTATTCGACGGGACAAAAGAGAAGTTCTATGTAGAGGATGATAAGCCAAACCCGATCAATAAATATGGAGAAAGCAAATTATCGGGTGAAAGGTTCTTAACAGAAGAAATAGATAATTTTTTATTATTCAGGGTTAGCTGGGTATTTGGAGAAGGCAGGCAGAATTTCCTTCATAAATTATCGGAATGGGCAAAGCAGAGCAAAGTGCTAAAAATAGTATGCGATCAGATATCCATTCCTACATATACAGAAGATGTTGTAAAAATCACAATGCTTGCCATAGAGAAGGGCTTAAAGGGAATTTATCATCTTACCAGCAGCGGCTATGCCGCGAGATATGAGGTTGCAAAATACTTCATGGAAAAACTCGGATGGGATGGATTAGTCCTGCCTGTGAGCTCTAATTATTTCCCCACGCCTGCCAGGAGGCCTTGCTTTTCAGCAATGTCTAATGATAAGATATCAAAGGCATTGGGCATTAATATGCCCGATTGGAAATATGGGATTGACAGATTTATTAAAAAGGCAAGGGGCAAATGAAAAAACTTCTGGTTACAGGTGGGGCAGGTTTTATCGGGAGCGAATTTGTCAGACAGGGAGTAAAAAGGGGATATAAAATAGCACTGGTTGACAAGCTTACATATGCAGGAGATATGGCGAGAATAGAAGAGGTTAGAAGAGAGATTACTTTTTACAATACAGACATAACAGACAAAAAATCTATTGAAGACATCTTTAAAAAAGAAAAGCCCGATGCTGTTGTCCACTGGGCAGCAGAAAGCCATGTTGACAGAAGCATACTGGATGCATCTCCTTTTTTAGATACAAATGTAAGAGGAACCCACATCCTGTTAGATGTTGCAAAGAATTGCGGAGTTGAAACATTTATTAATATATCCACTGACGAGGTATATGGTGAGCTCAAAGAAAAAGGACAGTTTTATGAAACAACACCCTTAAACCCGAGTTCTCCTTATTCGGTTAGCAAAGCATCTGCCGATATGCTCGGAAGGGCATATTACAGGACATATGGAGTGCCTGTAATAACAGTGAGACCATCCAATAATTACGGTGCATGGCAGTATCCAGAAAAACTCATTCCGGTTGCAATATTAAAGGCAATGAATAATGAGAGCATACCGGTTTATGGAACCGGACAAAATATAAGGGAATGGCTATTCGTATCCGACTGTGCAGACGCTGTCTTCAAAATATTGGAAAAGGGTACAATTGGAGAAATATATAATATAGGCAGCAGAGAAGAAAAACGAAACATCGAAGTAGTTAAAACGATTTTGAGGCTTCTTAAAAAATCAGAAGATTTAATAGAATTTACAAAAGACAGACCCGGTCATGATTACAGGTATTCCTTGAACTCGGACAAAATAAAAGAGCAACTTGGCTGGAAAGCTGAAACGTCCTTCCTCGAAGGCATGGAGAAAACCGTAAAGTGGTACATAGAGAATACATTATGGGCAAATAGCAGGCTTGCTTACCCGAATAAATATTGAAATACGATCTATAAGCGATAACCGATGGATACAGCAAAAATAAAAAATATTGTACGCATAGCAACAAAAGAATATGTCAAGAAAATTTTATGGATAGACCACGCTATCCTATTCTGCATGGGTGTCCTTATCTTTATCCTACCCATTGCCCATACGGCAACGATTCGTTATCTTGCTCTCTACATACCGTTAGC
>NZ_DAIOFX010000072.1:0-8193 GCF_036745535.1 Dissulfurispira sp. | reverse complement strand
CTGGAGAAAAGATTGCGGAGATTTTAAGTACATGCAGGATAAGTGTACAGAAGAGCTGGCATTGGCGAATTCAGGATCATCCGGGATGTGACATGCAGGATAAGTGTACAGAAGAGTCTGATGTATTGATGGTAAAAACACGATTCCCGCAAGTGGTTGGCAGTAATTTAATTGCGTGGGATAAGATTAGAAACACCCTCCAATCAGTTAACGATGAAGACTTGCTGCTGAAATCGATAGATGAAATTCTCAAAATGAATGAAGATGGAAGCGCACCGATAGAAATAGTAAAGTTATTAAGGGAGAAAGTTTTTTCGATTTTCATAGGCAGATTAAAGTTTCATACAAATCTTTTTGCACTATACCCGTTATTTAATTCAAAAAAGTTCGAATTAGCCCCCCATGAAGGTATGTTTTACATTAAGAATAAACTGCTGGACGAACATTATGAAAAGGCTGATAATATTAGTAAAGAAGCAATACTAATTTTAGTTTTACTAATAGACATTTTGAACCAACGTAGAGATAAAGGTCTTAAAGACTTCATAACACGATATGCAGACATTAATTGCAGAGTAAAAGAATTTGCTGAAATAGTGAAAGTTCTAAATGTTTCGCCAGGTGATATTGTGGACATTTATATAGAGTCCGGGATTTTTTCTCCGAATATATTTATGGGAAAAACAATCGATACTCAAAAGAACAATCTGCTGTTTCTTCATCGCATATTTTCAGAGTTTAATGCCCCTAATCACTATGTAAGGCTTTATGAGCCGCTGAAGACTCTTTTTTATGAATCCATAAAAGCAAGGAATATTGAACTTGTCCTGTACATCGGCTTTTTTATCCGTTTTTATTATGGGAATTTCAAATTAAATGTTGAGGCATGGAAAAGGCTTGATGATGAGGTAGAAAGGCCTATGAGCGATTTTTTTGTAAGGTATTGTAAAGAGAATAACATATTGCCATGCAATAAAAAGATTAGGGTTAAAGAAAAAATAAAGGTCGGATATGCCTATCAGCGGTTGATCTTATCTTCTCCTGTGCTTGTTTTTTTGTCTTTGCTGAAAGGCCATTATCTAAACAAAAACACCGATATTGAGTTTTATGTGTACGGCTATGATTATATTGAGAAGATCGGCGATACTGAAAAGGTTATAAACATGATAGAATCCATGGGATTCAAATGCATCAGTGCAGGGAAGCTTGGCAGCTTTAAAAATATTTATCATTCTCACTTTGAAAAGGCAATGGCACTGAGAAAGCAGATTATTGAGGATGGAATAGATATTTTTATAACAACTGGCACGCAGATAGGCAATTTTCTTGTCTCTTCGAGGGTTGCCCCCATTCAGATTTATTGGTCACACGGAGACCCTTACTGGAATGTGAATAATCTTGATTACAGAATAGTGCATTCCGCTGAAGAATCGGTTATAAAAGGCTTATATGGAGGCATAGAGTATTTTAAGTTTCCTAATCTCATGGCAATGGAGTTGTTAAATCCAAATGTTTCGCCAGAGAAAATAGATATAATCAGGCTGAAATTTCCCAAAGATAAAATACTACTTGGAGTTTTTGGAATACTTCCTAAACTAAATCATCCTGATTATCTTTTTGCAGTATCTGAAATATTAAAAAGAAATCCCGAGACTGTTTTTCTGATATGCGGATACGGCGACAAGCAGGACATTGAGGAGTATTTCAAGAAAGTCGGTTGCATTGACAGGGTTTATTTTGAGGGGCATGTTAACCCTCACATCTATGGTCATGTTATCGATATTGCCCTTGACCCATTCCCTGTTCCTATGGGAGTTGCATCGTTGGAACTTCAGGCTAAAGGAAAGCCTATGGTCTCCTTTAAAGTAAACCTTGATGAGATAAATGAGTTTAGATTAAAAGAAGTTCTTAGTTCTTCTATAGATGAATATATCCAGATAGCAAGCAAGCTCATAAAAGATAGAAATTTCAGGAATGAGATTGGTAAAAAGTACCAAGAATTTGTGGGGAAAAAGCTTGATTGTCAAAAAGCAGCAAATGGACTTGAAATCCTCTATAAAAATTTAACCGAAGAAAACATGCATGCTTGACGATAAAATGTGCTGATGGATAGATGCTTAATTTTAAACTAACGACAAATAAATTTAAAAAGTATGGTCAGTAAAAAAGTAAGATGTATTTTTTGGAAGTTGCAAGGATTAGTCATCGGTAAAAGAAGTTTGATTGAAGGGGGATTGTATATAAGAGGTATTAAAAATATACATATTGGAGACAATGCGTACATATCATACGATGTTTCTCTTAAGGTATCCAAAGGGGGAAAGATAATAATAGGCAATAATTGTCTGATTCGTGATGGAGTGAGAATTCAGGGGGGTGCAGGGACGCTTAATATCGGCGATTACTTTTCAATAAATCATAATTCATCCATAACATTTAATGGAGATTTAGAAATAGGCAACTATGTTATGATAGGTCCTGGAGTAACAATAACATCTGGCGGACATAGTTTTAATAATAGAGAAATAATGCGATTTCAGGAAGATACTTATGGAAAGATCGTTATAGAAGATGATGTGTGGATTGGAGCGAATGCAATAATTTTACCTGGTGTAAAGGTATCGAGGGGAACAGTTGTTGGAGCAGGCGCAGTCGTTACTAAAGATACCGAGTTGTATAGTATTGTAGCAGGCAACCCAGCCAAGGTAATAGGGTATAGGGATGAAACGGAGCAGTGCATATAATGAAGTGTCCAATCTGTAACCATGAAAGGATGAATGATGTATATTCGATGGAACAAGTGCCTTATAGCGTCTTCTGGCAGGATGATAAAATAATTCCAACAATCGATTTAGTGGCGTCCATGTGCGATACTTGTACCCTTCTGTTTCAGAAGTCAGCTTATGTAAGCAATGAATATGATGCCGTCATGCAGAAAGTTTACAATGCTTACCAGATAATGGACAGCAGCATAAGGCCCTTCCCCATTTCCGAGGATTCCATAGGATATGCTTTGAAGTTTTTATCAGATACCGTTGATTTTTCCCACATCATAAATGTTCTTGAGATCGGCTCCAATAGGGGAGATTTCCTTTATCATCTAAAGTTTCGATTCGGTCACATTAATATTATTGGAATAGAGCCATCAAATCTTGATTTTGTTGGAGTGCCCACGGTCAGGGCATTCTTTTCGAGGAATATCTTTTCAAACAAATTTGACCTTGTGATTGTAAGACATGTGCTTGAGCACATAAAGCATCCTGTTAATTTTTTAAATGATATAAAGGCTATACTTGTTGAGGAGGGAAAATTATTTATAGAGGTGCCTAATACCAGGAATGACCTTATGGAAAAAATAGAGGTATTCACTCCAGATCATATCTGTTATTTTACGGCCCAATCAATGAATAGACTGGTTGAAGAGTCCGGTATGAGTTTGTTGGCGATGGGAGATGAAGACGGGGTTCCTCTCATGGTGATCATGAGCAATGCTGTAACCAGGGAAACTCATAATTCATGTGACAATTGCAAAGAGACGAGAGCACTGATAGGCGAATACAGGAAATCCATGAATGATACTGTTCGCTCTGTCAAAGAATTGATAGATAAAGGTTATAGGATAATCTTTTACGGGTCAAAGAATGCCTTTCTGCGGTTTTACAATGCCATTGATGTTAGCATTGTTCATACCCCTTTGAAAGAACATGTTTTGGCAGTGATTGACGATTCCGCGGAGAGAATCGGAAAAAGGGTATCGGGATTTTCTGTGAAGGATTTTGGGCATCTCAATGCTATGAAAGATGAGAAAATAGTATTTATCATCTGTGCAGCCAGAGAAAATGCAGATACAATGATAAATAAAATAAAAAATGCGGATTTGAAGGATTATAAAATAATTCTGCCGTGGATTGGTGAAGTGGCATGAACGAACTTTATAAGATAGATGATGTCCAGTACATGGTCTCTTTGTATTGTCCGGGAAGGTGCAGGAACTGTAATGTATGGCAGAGAAAAAAGGAAGAGGTAACAAAGGGGGAAATAGACCTTGTAATGTTCGAGCGTGTTTTACAGAGTGATGCTTTAAAGAATGTTTCTCATTTTGAGCTTACTGCTGGGGAGTCGCAATTGTCACCAAAATATGTGGATGTCGTCAAATTAATAGCCCGATATAAACCTGATGCGGTTGTTCATACGAATATTAGCGGATGGTATCCCCAAAGGCATTTTGAGGTTACAAAGGAGTGTGTTCGGTATATAAAACCTTCGCTCTTTAAAATTGACATTTCTCTCGATGGCCGTCCTGAAAATTATAAATCCATCAGGTTTATTGAAGATGGCTTTTATAAGGCGGTAGAGACTGCTAAGCTTCTCAAACAATTAAATATCCCCATACGATTTATAATGACCACGTTCAAGGAAATCTATAGAGATATCGAGTGGTTTGTCAGCTTCGCAAAGGAAATGGGCGTTGGTTATTATATAGGCTATCCACGAATTTCGACTTTCTATTTCAAAAACATAGATAAAGAATTTAATTTTACAAAGAAAGAAATTGCAGAAATAGAAAACCTGTTGAGCAAGGTTGGATGGCTTACTGAAAGACGGCTTGCAAACTGGCTCTGGGCAAAAAGTGTGTATGAAAAAAACACCCCTTTTTTTGAATGCTATATGGGAAGGATGTCTATTGTTATAGACCCTTACGGGAATGTTTATCCATGCAATGAGCTTTTGCCGGAACTGTTTATGGGCAATTTAAAAGAATTTGGCGGAGATCTGGACATGCTGTTATTGTCAGAAAAAGCGGTGAAAGTAATTGAGTATGTAAAAGAGAGAAAGTGTCAGCCTTGCGGGATGCTCTGCGCTCTTAAAATTGAGTTTCCATGGGGAAAACAGGCAGGATTAATACCAATAGAAAAGGATAAGCAATGAAATACAAAGACGAAACAATCTGGTTTGATCTCGGCACTCCAAAACAAGTTGCTTTCTTTGAGCCGATAATAAAGGAGATACAGGGCAGGGGCATAGACTGCTTAATAACCACACGCAAATCCGAAAACTATACAGAACCAATAAAGCTTCTTGAATTGAAAGGCTTGCAATATTATTCTTTGGGAGAATACGGCGGAGAAAAACTTAAATCAAAGTTATCCAGTGCATTGAACAGGCAGATCGCTTTAAACGAATTTATCCAAAACTTTAGGATAAGAAGGCTGGTGAATTTAGGCTCGGTTGACGGTTGCAGAGTTGCATTCGGCAATGGAATAGAGATCGTGAGTTTTTTTGATATTCCGAGTAGAGGCATTGATGGCAGCCTTACTCCTATTGCAAGGCTTACGCTGCCCATCTCGACAAGAATATTCCATCCTTTTGTTGTTCCGAGGTCATACTTTACGCATTTTGTTGGCGATGAAAATGTTTATACCTACGACTTTCTCGATCCTGTTATTTATCTTCAAGCCCAGACTCCTGATGACAGTTTTTTTAAAACATTGAAGATAGACAAAAGTAAGAAAACGGTTGTTTTTAGGGAAGAGGAGTACAAGGCATCTTATGTTACGAATAAAACGAAATTTGCTTATAATGCCCTGAAAAATATAGATGCAAACCTGATCGTCATCCCCAGATACGAGTCGAGTCATTTGAAAGAAGAATTTCCTCATGCAATTATTGTGGAAGAAAAAATGGATCTTTCCAAGCTTCTTCCCTTTGCCGACATATTTATTGGAGGAGGAGGCACAATCAACATAGAGGCTTGCTACTGGGGTACTCCTGTGATTTCTACAAGGTCGTTTGTGGCACATTATGACAAGTTTTTAATAGACAGCAAACTGATGTTTCTGGCGCAAACAGAAGGGGAAATTATCAAACTATATAAGGAGCATGCAGGCAAAAGGCTCACAAACAATGTCTTAAGAGAACAACATGCTGATGTTAAATCCTTGGTTGACGAGGTGATAAAGTAAAATGGGATGCATTTATGTAAGGGGAGAAAAGGTGGAAGTCCCTAATGACAGGCGGATTGATTTAATTTTGCCCGAATGGAACATCATCATCAAGGATACGATTATGGGGCATGGGGTTTGGATATGGTCTAATCTGAACATATACGGAGCAGAGATAGGGGATGATTCCAGTATTGCTACTTTTGTTGAAATAGGGAAAAATGTCGAGATTGGCCTGAATACAAAAATACAATCCTGTGTGTTTATTCCTGAGGGCATAAAAATAGGGAACTGTGTTTTTGTCGGCCCGAATGTCTCTTTTACAAACGACCTTTACCCAAAGTCGTGCGATGAAAATGGTAATAGAAAAGTAAAGTTTGATGTAATACCCACAACAGTAGAAGATGGTGCAAGCATCGGAGCTGGCAGTGTGATAAGATGTGGAGTAAGAATTGGGAAAAAGGCGATGATAGGAATAGGAAGTATTATTACAGAGGATGTTGGTGACGGAGAGATATTTTATGGAAACAAGGCAACTAAGAAAGGCAATATAATACCAGATCTCTAAAAGTGGAGGTTTTATCTTTTGTGCGGAATATTAGGTGTATTTTCAGAGAAAGAGATAAATAAAGAAAATTTTAATTCTGCCCTTAAATTAATCCGCCACAGGGGGCCTGACGACCACGGCATATATTCGGATAATTTTATAGTCCTTGGTCACAATAGACTGTCAATAATCGACCTTTCAAAACATGGAAGGCAGCCCATGTCTGATTCTGATGGGAATATATGGATAACCTTTAACGGGGAAATATATAACTATCTGGAGTTAAGAAAAGACATGGAAAAGCTTGGATACAGATTCAAAAGCAATACAGACACCGAAGTTATAATCTATCTTTACAAACATCATGGGCTTGAGTTTGTAAATAAATTGAGGGGAATGTTTGCCCTTGGGATATGGGACAAATCAGAGAAAAAAGTGGTTTTATGCAGAGACAGATTTGGAAAGAAACCGCTTTATTATGCCTACCACAACAATAATTTTATGTTCTCATCGGAGGTAAAGGCTATCCTATTTCTCATAAATAAAACACCTGATATCAATAAAGAGGCACTCCTTCAGTATTTGAGCTTTTTAGCTCCACTGCCTCCAAATACAATGTTCGAAAATATTCGCAAACTGCAGTCAGGCTATATGCTTATTTTCAAAAACGGCAATACTGAACTTGTAGAGTATTACGACCTTATTAGAAAATCAGGAGTTTTACTTGAAGATAAGGATGAGGTTTTAGAAAATATAGAAGAGTGCCTTAAAAGGTCGGTCAGCTACAGGCTTGTGAGTGATGTTGAAGTCGGGAGTTTTCTCTCCGGAGGGATTGATTCTTCTATGGCAAGTGCGGTTTTCAGCAAGTTGTCAGCAAATCGTATAAATACCTTTTCTGTAGGTTATACCGACTATAAAAAATATGACGAACTGTATTATTCCAGGAAGGCAGCAGCACATATAAATGCAAAGTGCCATGAAACTATAATGTCAAGAGATGATTTTATTAACAATATAGACTCCGTAGTTTATCATCTGGATGAGCCGATAAACGATCCAGCGTGTGTACCTACATATATTCTTTCAAAATCGGTGAATGAATATGGAATAAAGGTTTGTCTGTCCGGAGAGGGAAGCGACGAAATTTTCTTTGGATATGACAGATACTTTGATTTCCTGAAATACTACGACCTTCAGGATTCACTCAATGGCTCTCAGAAAGAATTTATTCTTGGATACCTGCTTTCTAATTTCAGTTTTTCCAAGGACTGGGAATACTTTAAGAGAACGGTAAGTAATGAGCCCATCTTCAGGACAATCGGAGAAAACTTCATGGACAGGCAAAAAGAACTTTTGTTGAACAAAGATGCTTTTAAAGATACGAAAGGATACGATTCCCTGGATTTTATATCTGAATATTGGATTAAGTTTAAAGAGTCCGGTTTAAAGCATCCTTCGCACTGGCTGTCATATCTGGATATCAAAATATGGATACCTGAGGTAATCATGATGAAGCTCGATAAGATGAGCATGGCGAGTTCTGTGGAATTGAGGGCGCCATTTTTAGATCACGAACTTGTGGAGCTTCTATTCAAAATATCTCCTGAAATAAGAGTCGGAGAGGAAAGTAAAAATCTGCTTAAAAGCATAGCCCGTAAATATTTGCCTGAAGATATAGTCTACAGAAGAAAAAAAGGCTTCAGT
>NZ_DAIOFX010000071.1:0-8231 GCF_036745535.1 Dissulfurispira sp. | reverse complement strand
GAACCGCTCGCGGCAGCTATCGGCTCCGGAGTTGATATGCTGTCACCATATGCTCATATGATCCTCGATAATCGGCGAAGGAGTCACCGACTGCGCAATTATTAAAGAAGGCGCTATCATAGCAAGCCGGGCAGTTCGAGTCGGTTGTTGTGAGCTACGGGAAGCAGTAAAGAAAGGGGTCATGGAGAAATGGAGTATCTCTGTCACACAGGATGCGGCAGAGTACGGCATGCGAAACTTCGATATTTCATATCCGTATCGTGATAAAGAATACGAGCAAGATAACCCGATTACGGAGTGGCTTCCCGCAACACAGCTATACTATTCTATAGAACCTGTTATCAAAACCATGCTAAGTGGGGTTACCACGCTTTTACAAGAGATGCAGAACGAACTGTACTGCGATATTATCGATAGCGGTATTATAATCTCGGGTGGAGGTGCGCTGTTGCCAGGTATGCGTGAGAGGGTCTCAGCAGAAACCGAATTGAAAGTATGTCTTGCTCCTGACCCGCTCAATGCCGTAGTGATCGGCGCCCGATCTATACTTCCGTTTGCCTCGATGTTGGATCTTTGAGGGGGATATTTTTATGTGCTCATTCTTTTTATTTCTGGGGAATCATTCCCTATTTCTTAAAGAGGAACGAGACAATTCATGGAATACAAGAAACTTGTTTCGCTCCGCCTGTGATTTCAGGTGGTGTATAATAATACTAAAAGCATAACAGGGAGGGAGCATGGTACATAAGCTTACCGCAATCATTGAAAGAGAGGGAGATGGTTACGTGTCTCTGTGTCCTGAACTCGACATCGCCAGCCAAGGCGATACCATCGAGCAGGCACGCAATAATCTTAAAGAGGCGTTGGAATTATTTTTTGAAACAGCCTCGCCGGAAGAAATAAAGCAGCGGCTCCATGAGGATATTTTCGTGACTCAGGTCGAGGTCGCTGTTAGGTAAGCTTCGCGTTCTTTCTGGAAAGGAAGTATGCGTAATCCTGGCACAACATGGCTTCATTGAAGTAAGAAAGCGCGGAAGCCACATAGTAATGCAGAAAAAACTGTCTGAAGGGACTATTACTGTTCCAGTCCCTAATCACGGTGAAATTAGAATTGGCACTCTGCTTTCTATCATTAGACAATCCGGCATTCCCCGCACAGAATTTGAAACATGAGAAAGCCTTCTTTCACCTCCTCCTGAATCCCCATGCAATGAGTCCAATAAAAACCAGAAATCCCATGAGAAATAGATACGGTATCGGCGCAGATGATGCACCAGTAGCTGCACTCACATCCTGCATTTCATAGCCTTCCACCCTTTTGCCGCTTCCATCAGGAGCTAATTGCTTATTACCTGTCTTGCTTTCTGTTCTTTGACTCTTAACTCCTGACTCTGGGCTCTTGACTGTTTGTAATGCCTTCATGAACCCCTGTACCTGATTTTTTAATCCAGGCACAGACATCAAAACAGATGATGTAAATTTTGTTAGTAATGGGTTATTGCATGTGTGGTCGCAGCATGCAAGACCTACCTCTTTAACACTTTCTGCATATTCCTTTGCAAGGGTCTCGATGACCTTCTTATCAGGCTTCCAGTAATCCTTTCTCACGGTCTCAAGCATCCTCGCTACAATGGATTGATATGCCCACATGTTCTTTGACTGCCTGAACATCTCTTTAATGTTCAATCCGTTCCTGTCCAGAACATATGTCTCATACATCTCGTTCCACTTTGCCGCATCCACTGCCTCAGGCACTGTCACCTGCCATCCCCAGAGATGCTCTACAACCTTATCAACAAACCGAGCACCTGCATAGCCTTCCTTCATCATTGCCTTTATCCATTCAGGATTGAGATACCTTGCCCTCATCTCCCTGCCCATGAATTTCTCAAGGGTCTCCTGCTTCGGCATCTTCGGATTGGACATATTAGTAACATACACCTCAGGTGTCTTCCCATCCAGAGCGCGGATTGCCATTGCAGTGCCGCCGAGGTACTGGAAGAAGTCATCATTGTCAAGGGTTGCATAAACATTTCCAGAACGGCTGTGAATTGCTATTTTTGTGCCAGAAAGGGCATTCTTAAAAAGAGTTAGACTTATGTCTTCCTGCAGCACTGTAGCACTGTCGCTCTGTTGCTCTATTTTTTCTCCCCAGAACCCCTGCCCGTAAAGATGGCTCATCCTCATGAAGAAGACATCCGCAACCTGTTTTTCATTCTCCCATGTGTTTGAGAGAGGAATTACCTTATCAAGATTTGTCCCGTAAGCGCCTGAAGGCACGGTGAATAAACTTACAGATGCGAGTCTCTCCGCTTTATCTTCCGCAATGCCTTTCTCCACGAGCATCTTCTTTGTCTTCAGCACATTGGCACGGAGGATGTTATCTTCCTCTTTTTGCTCCTTTGCTAAACTTACAGCCTTATCAAGTAATGCCATGAGATTAGAAAACAGATCCCTGTAAAGACCCGATGGGACGATGGTTACATCTATCCGCGCTCTTCCGAGCTCATTTCTTGATATTGCCTCAACGCCGATAACCCTTCCCCTTTCATCCCATTTCGGCTTTATACCCATGAGATACATAATCTGGGAATCCATCACGCCCTCATGCCTTATGGTCTCAACACCCCAGAGATTAAATGTGAGTTTATCAGGATATGTTCCGTGCCTCTGTTTATAGCCTTCAATAAGCTCTTTTGCTAACTTAACACCCATTTCATATGTGGATTTTGATGGGATTCTCGTGGGATCAAAGGAATAGAAGTTCTTGCCTGTAGGGAGTGAGTCCGGATTTCTTATCGGGTCATTGCCCTGCCCGGCGGGCACATACCTGCCGTTAAGCGCAGCAACAAAGGAATCAAGCTCCCTTTGTCCAGACTGTATTATCCTTTGTTCATAATCAGCAATCCTCTTTGCCCTCTCTTCATCTGACAGCCCTTTTTCAATAGAAAGTATCGCCTCTGCCGTGCTTTTCCTGTATTTTTCTTCAGGAGATTTTCCGAAGGTGTGAAGTCCGAATGGAGTCTGTCTTTCTGAAATCTCTTTTATGTAATGCTCAAGTTCTTCAATCTCATCTTCTGTCTTAATCGCTTTCAGTTTTAAATCGGTCAGGACGCCGATCTTCCTTGCAAGTTTGTTTATCTCTAAAAGTTTTGTCTCTGCCAGCGAAGGACTCTTTTCCTTTGCCACATTGTAGTCGCTGATAAGGGCAGCAAGCTCTTTTAATTCCTTATTCATTCCAGCCTTATCAAATGGTGGCGTCATATGGTCAATGATTACAGCCATGCCTCTCCTCTTTGCCTGAAGCCCCTCTCCGACATCATCAACAATATATGGATATATATTGGGCAAGTCCTGTATCAGCGCCTCTGGAGGGTCTTCATCTGTAAAGCCTACTTCTTTGCCGGAGAGCCATTCATGCGTGCCGTGAGTGCCGATATGCGCAATAGCATCCGCTTGAAACCCTTTTTTAAGCCATAGATAAAAGGCTACATATTGGTGATGCGGGGCAAGGGTGACATCATGATAGAGCTTCTTTGCATCCTGCTCCCATCCCCTTGAGGGCTGGGGAGTAAAAATAATATTTCCATATCGAACAGCAGGTATGATTATATATTTTGTGCCGCTGCCGCCTGTCCATGACATTATCTTATTGTCTTCGGGCCTGCCCCAGTTTTTTATGATCGCCTTTTTTAGTCCTTCCGGCAGTTCTTCAAACCATCCTTTATATGTATCAATCGGAATCAGTATTGGCTTTCCACTCTTTGCAAGCCTGTCGATCTCTCCGGCAGCCCAGTTTCCAATATTCCGTGCATAATTATGAATGTCATTAAAAAGCCTTTCTTTGCTAATCTCCTGACCCTTGACCCCTGATCCTTGACCCTCTATATCGTATCCTTCAGTCTTCAGCCTATTCAGTATCTCATAGAGACTCTCCGGCAGCACATTGAGATACGAAGCCCCTATGTTCTGTTTTCCAGGTGGATAGTTGTAATAGATAATTGCAATCCTCTTGTCTTTATTAGGTTTCTCCTGAAGATTTATCCATGCCTTGACCCTATCTGTGAGCCTCTTTATCCTTTCGGGTATCGGCCTTTCTTCTATGTATTCAATGCCTGTCTCTCTGTCAGCCATCCTTTCTTTTGATGCAATGACAGTGGGCTGAATAATCCCTGCCATTTCAGGGCCGGCTATCTGCCATGACCTCTCAAAGATGTCAAGGCCTGCAGGCGATTTTCTCCATTCATCCTCTGATTGACTGTAAAGGGTGATGGCATTAATAACAGGGACATCGAGTCTGCTTAAAAGAGGTATGGCAATCTTTGGATTTACGCCTATCTTCATGCCAATGCCAATAATAAGCCTGATGCGGCTTTTTCCTTTTTCATCAAAGAAAAACCTTTCTACAGACGCCTCTGACGGATAGCCATACACAGGCAAAACATTAAACCCTTCCTTTTCGAGACTTTCGATAACAGCATCGAGATGTTTTGTTTGCCCTGATTCAACGGTGTTTTTATAAAAGACAACGCCTATCCACGGTCTGCCTTCTCTGTAAGATGTATAGCCCTCTTTATATCTCTCGAAATCCTCAAAAATCCTTTTCGTTCTGTGTTCGTATATGCCCCATTCTGGAGTCCTCACAGCATCGCCGTATGAAACATCAAAAGCAAAATCCTTCTTTAATGCATAGAAGATCATGTTTTTAAAGTTCTCTGTGCCGCCGTGCTGATAATATTCCTTTATTCTTTCATCAACCAGTATTCCCATTTTTTTGTGGTCATCATCGTATGTCCCGCCGACCGCATAAACCTTCCCGCCATTTTTGATGACATCTTCAATCTCCGGTCTGACAGCATCAATAAGCTGTCTTCCCATTATGAGAATTATTACAAGTCTTGATTCCCTGAGATGTGAGAGGTTTTTGCTTCGTATGTCCTTTGACGGATAGACATGAAATGAAATATCCTTGGCTGCCGACTGCTGATTTTTAACTGCCTTAACCGCCTCTATGGCAGTCCTTGAATGTGTGTCTCCGAGGAGAAGACTGATTTTAAAAGGCTCTGCATGAGCAGTTTGGCAAAAGATAAGCAGGATGATACCATTAACTATGGAAAAAAGGTAGGGCAGAAAAGAACTGGCAAGGGTAGCTTTTGATTTAGCAAAATATCTACTAACTTCGATAGCTATAAGTTCCTTTTTTTCGGAGAAGATAAGGCTTGCCAGTGCTATCATAGCCTCCCTCCTTTCGGTCGTTTTACTATATGTGGGTTATGTATTAATGCCGAGCAAAGAAAAGGAGGATTAAAATGGAACTTTATCCAACAGATATCATTGCCATCGTCGCTGCTATAGCAGTAATTGCTTTGGGTGGTTTTGCAATATATTTTAAGATTCAGGACAAAAAGCATAAACCACACTAATTTGTCGTTATTCCGGCACATAAATTACCCTTCCATCTTTCAGTTGATATGCAGTTCCGAGCCTCTGTCCTTCGCCGCTTAATCTTTTATCAGTAACTTTTTTTGCCTTAATCTCTCTGCCTTTTTTTGTAATTACCTCTATCTTTCCATCGGCGGTCTTTTTTGTGATGGTGACCTCTGATTTCGGATCCAATAAATCAAGAATGTTGTATGCCATAAAAAGGGCGATCATCATGCTCACGATAAAAACCACGCTCGCATCAAAAAGATTGGCAACCCCTGCTATTGGGTCTTCAAGGGGCTGCTCATATTTTTCAAACCTTCTCCGTCTTTTCAAAAATCTCATCTTCAACTTCCTCCTCAATATGTCTTCTGTTCTCCATTTCACGGGTTCTGAGCATCAGCTCCGTCATATACTCCATCTCTCTCATATCTGCCCTTACCCATTTTTCCTTCACCATTGACATCAGATATGCAGCCATGCCGCAGGCAAGACCTACAACAGTTGTTGTAAATGCTGTAACCATGCTGCCTGCCATCTTCGGCATGTCTCCCTGTGCAAGGGCAGAAAGTGAAATGCCCATAGGGATTAATGTCCCCATCAAGCCAAGGGCAGGACCAACACGAATGGCAAATCTGATTTTATCAAGAGATTTAATTAGGGCAAGCTCTGTTTCCTGAAGCAGCCTTTCAAGGTTGATATCAAAGGTATCAGGCTGAAGGTTAAGGGCTGAAGGCTGAATATTTGAATTAATTGCCTTTTTATATTTTGCCACTTGATGAGAGACTCCCTGCCTCCTCTCCAGATACTCCCGCAGAAAACCGCCGAAGAAGATAACAATCCAGAATGTAAGCAGCACAAGCCCTGCAACTACGGGATAAAAAAGCGCCGACGATATTACATACAAAAATGTTTCGAGTCCTGCAAAGATATTCATTTTTTGACCTCCGATTTTTTATTTGCAAACCAGCCGATGATAAGAGAGACAAAAAGTATCGCGAACACGCCGATACTGTTATTCATATCAACATTGCTGTTGTCTGTAAGGAATGAGATGTATATGCCTTTTGCCTCTTCTATCTTTGCCGGAAGGTATAGAGACGCAATGAAATAAAGCCCTATCGCTATCATGCTCAAACCGAGCCCAATCCTTTGAGTTATGAGCGATGAATTAAGAGTTATAAGCTTTAAGGAAAAATAAACGGCGAGAACCAGCAAAATAAACGCTATTCCCAGTCCAAGCCCGACTATAACAGACGGCAGTTTAATCACGCTCAAAGCCGACCACGTTGAAAAGGTCATGGCAGTAAGACAGACCGGGCAAGGAACTAACAACAGTAACGAGTGATAAGTAACGAGTGATGAGTTTGAATTTTGAATTCTAAATTTTGAATTTATCTCTTGCTCTGGCGCTCTGCCGCTTTGTCTTCTGAGCAAAATGACTCCCCATGTAATCATCCCTGCTGCCATAGCAGCATGGAGGTAGGGGCCTTTTCTTAAAACAGGCTCAAGTATTTTGATTAAATGTTCCGAGAGTATGGCGATAAGAACAAACAACACAATATACATAGAAAGGGTTAGAAAGATGCCTTTCCATCTTATTCCGTTAAATCCGAGTCCGAAGCCTACCTTAACGGCAAATATGCCGAGGCTGAAAAGCATGCCTCCAATCCACAAGACGATGTTTAAATCCATATTTATCCTCCTCCTATTGCAGTCTAAAACTGACCGGCAATATTGCCTTGCAGTCCACAGGCTTGCCGTTTACTCTTGCAGGCTGAAAAGATGACGCCTTCACAGCATTAATCGCCGCTTCATCAAATCCATGTCCTGCCTTTTCAATAACCTCGGCGCTTAAAAGTTTTCCATGTTTATCAATAAAAAGCCTTAATACCACCTTGCCTTCTTTGCCAAACCTTCTGGCAAGGCGCGGATATTCAGGCATTACCTTTTTTACAAATGACGGGGCATTAGCAGAGCCGAATTCGGTTTCTATAACATCGCCCCCATGACCGGTAACCTTTACAGTTAAATCGCTACCCGATCTTGCATCGGGCAATGATTTTTCAGTCGCTCCCTTATCTGCGCCGGTTAAAATGGAATCTGTGAATTTAGCCATGATGCCATTCGGCTTAATACTTTCTATTGCCTGCGATGTTTCCATCTTATTAGCGCTATCGGTCTTTAGCTCTGTCTTTTCCTCGCGAGGCAGAAAAGAATCTACATCTTCCGATAAGGCAGAGGGTCTGGGCGATATCCTATATGACTCTTTTATTTGAGTTTGGTGTATATATCCCATATCCTGCATCATTAACTCCACACGAAAGATTCTCTCTTTTTCTTTATTTGTGAAGGCAAAAACGCCAATCATCGCCATGTGCATCAGCATTGAAATCAGCAATGGCAATGCCCTTGCCTTCATCTCTAAAACCTTAATGTTATCTCTCCAAACCATGACCTTCCGGGCGCTTTGTAATAGCTGAAGTAATCCCTGTCCAAGATGTTATCTACGGAAAAAGAGAGAGTGGCAAACTTTGTGAGCTTATACGAGACCTTTGCATCTGCAGTAAAATACGGGTCGTAAGAGGTATAGACATTGTTCACAACATCTTTGTTCTCATCGTTTGAGAATCTCTTGCTTACATACCTGCCTGTGAGCGCCGCTGAAAATGCGCCTTTTTCAAATTCAGCGCCGGCATTGAACATCCTCTCAGGAACCTGAGTCAACCTCTTGCCTTCTGTCGCAGGCTTTGCATCGTTTTTCTTTATCTTTGCATTGGTATATGTAAAGTTGGCAAAGAGCCTCA
>NZ_DAIOFX010000070.1:0-8265 GCF_036745535.1 Dissulfurispira sp. | reverse complement strand
TTTGTCTTTAGCTACGAGGAACAAAATTTATTGTTTGAGGGAAAGATAAGGGATATAAAAAATAGGATAATGGAAGCAGTTGAATTACAGAAAAATAAAGATATTGTCATTATCGGAGGCGCAGCAGACCTCTTTGAAGGGGTATCTCTAAATATCGATGCCATCGAGCTTATAAAGGAGATGGATGCTTATATCACGATGGTGGAGTTGTGGAGGGGAGACAGCACTATGGATACCCTCATCGGGGCGTACAAACTTTTTGGCGATAGGTTTATAGGCGGTGTTATTAATAAAGTGCCGCAGAATGCAGCGGCCCATGTCAGGGAGAAGATAAGACCGTTTCTGGAGAAGAATGGAATTGCAATATTCGGTGTTTTCCCAAAGGACAGCCTTTTGGAATCCATCGCCATAAGACAGCTTGTTGAAATCCTTAAAGGCAGAGTGCTCTGCTGTGAGGACAGGCTCGATGACTTTGTGGAGAACTTTTCCATAGGCGCTATGGACGTGGACAGCGCCCTCGGTTATTTCAGCAGGATACCCAATAAGGCAGTAATTACAGGTGCCCACCGCTCCGACATACAGCTTGCTGCAATGGAGACTTCGACAAAGTGCATAATCCTTACAGGCGGACTTTATACAAACGATGTTGTCATCGGCAAGGCACAGTCAAAGGGTATTCCAATCATATCGGTGGCAGAGGACACCTTTACAGCCATTGACAGGATAGAGGCCACAGTGGGAAAGGCACGTATAAGGGAAAAGGGCAAAATAGCCCGTGCAAAAGAGCTTATTGAAGCAGAGTTCGATATGAAGAGGTTCTTAGAAATTCTAAGCACTAATATCTAAACTCTAAACAAAATGGATGGTTCGGATATTGTTTAGAATTTAGGATTTCGCATTTAGTATTTTATGAGTTGAGATAGTCTTCGATGGCTGATAGAAATTCCTTCATTTTAACGGGTTTCGGTATATATCCGTCAAACCCCTGTTCCAGGAACATCTCCTTGTCTCCCTTCATGGCATAGGCGGTGAGGGCGATTACCTTTATATTTTTTGTCTCGTCATGTGACTTTAAAATCTTTCCCACGGTCAGGCCGTCAACACCCGGCAACTGAATATCCAAAAGCACAAGGTCAGGTCTTTCCCTCTTTGCTATATCTAAGGCCTCTTCCCCTTTTGTTGTATGAAGGCATTCGTAGCCTCCTACATTGAGGAGGTCCATGAACAGCTCCAGATTAACCTGATTGTCCTCGACAACGAGTATCTTCTGTTTACTGCTCATATACCACTACCTTCTGCCCTCCGCCCTCTTTTGCCTTTCTAAGGGTCTGGTGAGCCTTGAATATGAGTTCCTCAGGAGATGACGCATCTCGAGGATAGTTTATTACAGAGACGGTTGCAGTTATCTTTCCCTGGGGCATTACCTCCTCGCCGTAAAATGGATAGCTGTCAATGTACGCAAGGAACCTCTTTGCTACAGCCTCGGCAGACGCCTTTAATGTACTTGGGAGTATGACCCCGAACTCATCGATTCCGTATCGGACAACAGTGTCGGAGCCTCGCAGGGACTTTCTCAAAAATTCGGCTATTTTTCTGATAACGATGTTTGACCTGTGGATTCCATGTGCCTTTATGTAATCCGTGAAATTATCGAGGTCGAGCATCAACAGTGTAAAAGTATTTTTATACCTCCCTGCCCTGCTTACCTCCTGTGCAAGGCGTATCTGGAAGTAGCAGTGGTCGAAAAGACCGCTTACCTCGTCCAGAAGTCCTGCCCTTGCAGGATAAGTGACTTCAAGGTCTCTTATGTGCATCAGCAGGTCTTCCTTTGTGAAATGGCTCTTCTGTATGCAGTCTTCTATCTTTCCTGCAAGCCTGAGCCTGTCATCTACTGTCAGGTCCTTTGCAGTAAGAATGAGTATGGGAATATCCATGGTGGTAGGATTGTTCTTTAGTATCTGCGCCACTTCAAAGCCATCCACCTCCGGCATCATGAGGTCAAGGATAACGAGATCCGGTCTGTATGCTACCGCCTTTTCTATGCCCTGTCTGCCTGAATTGGCCGTGATTACATTGTAGCCCGATGGTTCGAGGATGGATGTTAGCAGTTCCAGCACGTCGTCGTGGTCATCGATGCAGAGGATATTTACGGGCCTTCTCCCCTTCTTTGTGGTAAAGCTTAATTCCTCGAGCTTTCTAAGAAGGGTAATCCTGTCCACAGGTTTTACAAGATAATCGGAAGCCCCGAGGGTAAAGCCCAACTCCCTGTTATCTATAACAGAAGATATAATCACAGGAATGTCCTTCATCTCAGGGTCTGATTTCATCTCCTGCAGTATCTCCCATCCGTCCTTTCCAGGCAGCATTACATCGAGGAGTACTGCAAATGGCTTTAATTCTTTTATACGCCCTATGGCGGTGTCTCCATTATAGGCATGGGCAACCCTGTATCCCCCCTGTGCAAGATAGAGGGTCAGCAATTCAGAAGTGGAGGGGTCATCCTCAACAACCAGGATTAGAGGTGCATCTCCTCTTCTGTTCCTTGATATATCCACATCGTATACAGGCTCCTCTATTAGTTCAGGTTCTTTGATTTTTGCCACCTTTTCCATGGCAGCAATATCAAAGAGCGGAAGGATTACCGTAAACCTGCTGCCTTTGCCTTCCTCGCTCTCAACAAAAATCTCTCCTCCGTGGAGCTCCACGAGCTTTTTCGTCAGGGCAAGTCCAAGGCCTGTCCCCTCGTATCTCCTCGAGAAACTGCTGTCGACCTGCTCGAACTCAGAGAATATCTTTTCGTGGTTCTCTTTCTTTATGCCTATTCCAGTGTCAGTTACAGATATCCTCAGGCAGCTTTCATTTCCAGGACATATATTGGGATTCTTTACAGAATAGGAGATGTTTTCGCTGCTTATCAATTCGGTCTCCAGGAAAATGTCTCCGCCATCCTGTGTGAACTTTACGGCATTGGAAAGGAGGTTATAGAGTATCTGTTTGAACTTCACCTTATCTGCCTTAATGACGGAGACTTTGTTATCTATTTTTATGTTCAGATTTTGATTCTTTTTGTCTGTCAGGGGTTTTATTACTGTCTCCACCTCTGATATGGCATGGCGTACAGAGAAGGCTTCATAATGGAGCTCCATCTTTCCCGATTCTATCTTTGCTATATCCAGGATGTTGTTGATGAGCTGCAGTAGATGGCTTCCAGAGTTATATATGTTATTCACGTATCGCTTCTGTTTTTCTGTTAATGTCCCGAATACCTCATCCATGAGGAGTTCTGAAAAACCAAGGATGGAGTTCAGGGGAGTTCTGAGCTCATGGCTCATGGTGGCAATGAACTGGCTCTTCAGCCTGTTTGATCTTTCAAGCTCACTGTTTGCCTTTTCGAGCTCCATTGTCCTTTCGATGACTTTTTCTTCGAGCTTCTCATTTAATTCATGAAGTTCTAAATTCCTTTCTTCGATGGCCCTTTCGAGCTTTTTCTTTTCGGTTATATCTTTGCCGATGCCTACTGTTCCTATAATCCCTTTCTTGCTGCTCAGAATAAATGAGAGGGTCAGGCTGACATCTATATTCCTTCCATCCTTTGTTATCAGTTGGGTTTCATGGTTGGATACATATCCTTCCCTTTCCAGGATCTTCAGGATTTCGTTTCTCTCCCCGGGCCGCACCCAGAGGTTTTCGGCTTTTTCCCCTATTATTTCCTCTTTTGAGTATCCCAAAAGTCTTGACGCACCTCTGTTGAACTCAACGATACTTCCCTCAGTGTCGGTGGTTATGATTATATCGGCAGAATTGTCAAGGACATTCTTCAGATAATTCTGTGTCTCTGATATTGCCTCGATAAGCCTGAATTTTTCAATGGCATATGCAGCCTGTATTCCCAAAAGGGTGATGAATTCGATCTCCCTTTGCGTCCAGTTTCTTGGCTTAAAATCATCTATGTACAGGATGCCGATTGTGTGGTCGTTGGCAAAAAGAGGCACTGCCACGATACTCTTTATCCCTTCTTTAATGATGTTTCTGTTATCAACAAATGGATAAGTCTCTATATCCGGAATTACCGTGGGAATTCTTTTGCTCAGGATATGGTCTGTCATTCCGCCATCCCGCCTTTTCCATTGAACGACATGGGAGAAATCTTTTGAAAAACCGTGAGCTGCTTTTAATGTAAGGGCATCGCTCTTTTCATCGTACAGGGCAATACTTCCGGCAGGGGCGTTTACGGTGCGAAGGGCCTCCAACATCAGGGTATCCAATGCCTCCTCCAGCTTATCTGCTGATGTCAGGGCAACACCTATGCGGTACAGGTCTTTTGTCTCGTTAAGGAGGGCCTTTGTCTCCTCTTTTGATTGACGGCGTTTTTCGAGCAAATCCCAGATGAGCTTTGCGCTTTGTCCATCGATTACTTCTGTGCCCGGAGATTTCCGTTTCAGTATCTTAAGAATCTCGGCAGTTATACTGCTGTCGCCTGTTACATTGATAATTATGTCCGGCTTTTTGGCTGCAAGCTCTTTGAAATTATTGGTGATGGGAATATTAAACTGTTTTGCTATATCAAGACCGGGGGCATTGGGATTGATGTCTGCAATGCCTACGACATTGATATTCGGTTCTTTTAGTAAAACCGATAAAAGGGCGCTTCCGCCCTTTCCTGCCCCTATTACAGCGATGCTTCCCATAAAACCGTGCATACTGTCTGGTTCATATCTCCTTTTCCCTTTGTGGCACAGCATGTAATCCGCAAACCAGTTAAAAATAACAAATCAATATATAATCGGTTGCTTAACTCATTTTCTTTAGTATCAGACACATAACATGAAACTGTCAAGGTTAATTTAAAGTAAAAAGGCCATGGACGGATTCTGTATAGATAGGAGGCGGTGTGATTTTCATCTAAAACTCTTAAAAAGATTCCATGCAAGAACCAGTATTAGCAATAAAACGAGCTCGAGTATGGATATCTTTGTAACGATAATAGCGATCTTTCTTTCAGAAAGGGTCAGTCTTAACCATACCCTGTCCATAAACCACTTGAAAAATTTCTTCCATAATGTCTTTCCCTCAGCGAGTTTCAGATACTCTCCCACGCTTCTTAGCCAGAAAACAAGCTCGCTGCGGGTTCCCTTTAATATGGCCTCATCATCCGAATCGATTAAAAACCGATGTGCCAGCCGGATCCCGTCGCTGTCTTTTTCGATATTAAAGCTTATCTCCTTCAGTATCCCCTCTTCCACCTTAAAGGAAATCTTTTTATCACTCAAAAGCTCTATAACCTCTAATCCATGCGTTTCGGTCACCTCTTTTCCGTAATACTCAATGGTCGCCTCGTATCTGCTGCCCTCCTCAACTGGACCTTCGGTAAGGGGTTTGAGCTCTTTCAAGCTCCAGTAAGGAGAAAGCCTTAGGATTACATTCAAGTCTGAGAGGACTTTAAATGCTGTAACTTCTGAGACAGGCAGATTGATACTCTCCGATATGCTTTGCATCAGCAATATTTTACATCTTTCTCATTTTAATTGAAATGCGGGGACAAAATGTATGCCATTCATGCCCCCGCAGAAAGATACAACTTCTTATTTCTTGCCCTCTGTTGTCGGATAATCCTTTTTTATCCAATCAGGTAGTCCGTCTCTGTACCAGTAGATATTCTTGAATCCGAGGTGCTTAAGGAGCAATGCTGCTGCCGGTGAACGCCAGCACTTTACGCCGTTGCAGTAGTTAATGAGTACATCATCCTTTTTATACGTGTTAGCCAGTTTCGGGTTCTTAAGAAGCTCGTCCACGGTAAACAGCACAGCGCCTGTAATATGCTCCTTGTCATAATCAGCCTTCAGCCTGTTGTCCAAGAGTACGAATTTTTTCTTCTCGTCCATCATTTTCTTAATCTCATCGCCTGTTATGTTCTTTACTCCTGCTATGGTTGGCGGCATATCCTTTTTATCTTTTCCTGCAGCCTTCAGTGCCTCTACTTCCTTTATAAGGGCATCAGGCCATTCAGCAGCAGACGCGATGCCGAGACCAGCCAATGCAAATACAAAGCACAGCACGTTTATTGATAGTTTCTTTAACATTTTTACCCCCAAATTTTTAGTAAGAGCCATTAAGTCGTTGGGAAACCCGAAGACTTAAGGCTAATTTTGTTTGCCCCGCTAAACTCCACATCACCTCCCTCTAATTCCTTGTAGTTGACTTCTTTGATGAAGTTGCTTGAGTCGTTATTCGCCACGAGAACAGGACAGGGTGCGAGCTTTACGAGTTTTTTCAGAGATACCTTTGCTTTATACTCTTCTGACCTTCTGTTGCTGCTGCTTCCAATAACAATAAGGTCAATTCCCTTATCCCTTGCTTCCTCTGCTATAACCTCAGATGGTTCGCCCACCCTTATTGATATTGTGACTTCAATGCCTGTTGAGTGCTCCCTAAGGGCTTCCAATACCTCTTCAGCTCTGCGGTTAAACTCGGTTTCAGCATATTTGTAAAACTCCATCCGCGTACGGGATGGATGCAGCCATTCAATACCGACAAGCGAACTCCAGCCTTTATGTATTACATAAAGACCGTGGAGTTCTGAACCAAATTCCCTTGCCAGCCCTATAGCGTATGCCTCGGCCTTTTTAGCCCCTTCCGTGCCATGTGTAGCTACGAGTATTCTTTTAAACATGGCTACTTTAATGCGATAATCACAAATATTGCAAGTGCAAAAGCGATTATCAGCGCTGTCATGTCTTCCTTTCTCTCCGAGGCAAAGACACTGAGTGCACGCTCTTCCATCTGTTTCTGTTCCGCTGCTGTTGCCTTTTCTTCTGCCATCTCGGCACCTCCTTTAAATGTTTCCCTTAACAAAAAGCCATACTGCAAAGAATGATAGTATAGCCTTTGAGGCACCTGCGATTACTCCTATTACAGCTGCCTTCCCTCCTGCCTGGCGGATGGTCTGCCATGTGATCTGCATCCCGAGGCCTATGAGTCCAAAGGCAAAGAACCACATCATGTATTCCCTCATGGTCTCCAATGTCTTTGGCTTTGCCTGAACCTTCTTGTCAGCCTCTTTGAATACCGCTTTGAGGTCCTTATCCTTGGTAAAGTCCTGTGCCTTCAGGACGAGGTCTGTCTGTTCGGAACTTGTAATCTGTCTGTCAGCCACCAGTTTTTCGAGTGCTGCCTTAACCTTGGGATCGGTAACCGCGCCTGACTCGACAAATGCCTGTATCTTCTTCAGATCCCTTGTCCTAAGCTCTTTCTTTTCATCAAGCGTGAAGTTATAGAAGTGTTTTCCGTGAAGCTCATAATTCTTTGGCGTAAATACGCCTGTTGAACTGAAGGCGAACATGAGGATAAATCCAATAACAAAGATGGGGAATTTCTGTATGAGAATCTGACCGAGACTGATCTTTCCTGCCTCTGCCCCTTCCTCGCCCTTTGCAAACCAGACTGCGAGCAAGATGACAATAAACGGCAGGAATAGTATCCTTGTGATGTTGAATATTTCAGCAACCTTTAATGTTTCTATAGTGTTTGGATCAAAAATAAGGGCTGCTGCTGCGACCTGAGCAGAGTTGAGTATGCCTGTCCCTGCCCATGCGCCGAATTGAAGCTCGTTCATGCCTACTATTCTGGCTATGGGGGGAAATGTAAACAGCCCTACAACACCGACCAGAAGGAGCATGCCTATGGAATAGGCCATGTCGATACCGCGGGCCTTTACTACAGGCGCTGCTGCAACTGCTGCGGATACACCGCATACACCCATGCCAGCGCTGAGCACGCCTGTCAAAGGCCTTGGAGTCTTCATCATCTGACCGAGCCAGAGCACGAGTATGACAGTACCCATAACAAACGTCGCAATCAACACAACGCTTAGCGACCCAAGGTATCTTAATTCTGTAATGCTGTACATGGCGCCCAGTGTTATGACCCCCATCTTCATAGCCAATCTTGAAGTCTTAACCCCTGCCTGCATCCAGCCCGGAATACCGATGGTGTTAACCCAGATAATGCCGAGAAGGATTCCGAGGAGGATGTAGTTCAGGCCGAATATGGTTGCAAAGTCAAACCCTAAAGCAGGCTCTGCAGCCTTGCCCCATATCTTAAAAAGGGGCTCCAGATAGAACCTACAGACATAGGCAAGGATAATCATCATCCCCGCACCAGCCATGGGAGCCCGCACTACCTTGTCAAATTTTGATTTCATGGCAGGCTGGACAAGATTCCATATCCCGAATAAAGAGACTATTATTCCTGCCCACATTCCAACAC
>NZ_DAIOFX010000069.1:0-8366 GCF_036745535.1 Dissulfurispira sp. | reverse complement strand
TTCGGCGCCGCGTTTCAACTTTTCCACTTGCGGATTAAAACCTACGCCGCCATAGACGGTAACACTTCTAAGGCCTGTTCGCCCTCCCAGACTGCGGATTGACTCGTGAATCTGTTCAGCCAGTTCACGGGTGGGAGCGATAATAAGCGCCCGAACGTGCCTGCGGCCTCCTTCTTGAAGCAGCCGGTGCAGGATAGGCAGTACAAAGGCGGCGGTTTTTCCGGTGCCGGTTTGTGCCAGTCCCATAATATCACGCCCATTAAGGAGCAGCGGGATCGCCTGCTGCTGAATAGGTGTCGGCATAATATAGCCTTCGGCTTTGACCCCTGCCTCGACCAGGGAGTGAAAATCAAATGTCTTAAATTCCATAAATTCCTTGAACTCCTCAAAAGAAAAGCCCCTGCTCTTCGCAAGGGGCCTTCTTTAGTTAATTGTCAGTAAACTAAATTTTTGTAACGTTGATTGCCTTGGGACCCTTAGGGCCTTTTTCGGTATCAAAGCTGACCCTGTCACCCTCGGCAAGGGATTTGAACCCGTTGCCTTGGATGGATGTATGGTGGACAAATACATCACTGCCGTCTTCGCTTGTGATAAAGCCAAAACCCTTTGAATCGTTGAACCACTTTACTGTTCCTTCCATCAGTTGTGTACCTCCTTATGTGTGAATTGAACTTTCAGAAGGACACAAATAGAAAAAAAGCCACAAAGCTAAAAGTCTTTGTGGCCTCTTGTGGACAAAAAAACTTCTGAAACTCTATATGTAGAATAACACGCCCAGAGGATAATTAGCAACAAAATAAGGTTACAAGAGGAATCTGCATTTTTACTGCAGTTTATCGAATTGCTCCGGCATAACAAAAACTGTAAATCTCATACCGCGTCGGCATAATAATTATAATTTAAACAAAAAGCTGCATAATCGCCCTATTTCAAAGACTTTTCCCATACGTTTCCCGTAAAAACCTTGATTCACTCTGCCTGTCGGCATATAAATGTATAAGATGTGGAATAAATATAAAAGTGAAAGATAAAATGAAAACATTAACGATTCGATGGCAAAGACTCACAAATGAGACTGGCCAAACTTGCGATAGATGTAGAGATACAGGCGGAACCATTGAAACTGCATTCAAAAAACTTCAAAAAGCACTGGCAGAACTTGGCATTAAAACAGAATTAGAATCAAAAACAATAGACCTTAAAGCATTCAGAAAAGATCCTCTTCAATCAAACCGAATTTGGATTAGCGGAAGACCCTTGGAAGAATGGATTGGAGCTAATGTTGGTCAAAGCCGATGTTGCAATGTTTGTGGTGACTCCGAATGCAGAACAATATCAATCAACAAAAAACATTTGAAACAATACCGGAAGAACTAATTATTAGAGCTTGTCTTCTGGCAGCAGCAGAACTATTTAAAGATTAAAAAAGAATAATATGAAACAAATCATCTAACAACCAGATGGACGTGAACGAGTGCCACAATACACTTTTGGGGCTTGCATTATGATGAAGCGTGCAAATACTTTGCATAGTCGATTTTCACAAATCTACGATAGCCCTGCTGGAAGGCAAAGTATTGGAGCGACTTCGACAGCCCAAGCGCAACACGGATGTTTAAGCGGGCTGTCGCAGCTTCGGAGAAAGGCCGGATGCCTTTCGAAAATGAAGTGGAAATGCTTTGTCTTCCGGCATAACAAAGTTTATGAATAGATGCGGGCTGAAATTTCTGATAACGAGCGTGGAAGTCCTAAACGGCTATTGTAATTCTGTAGCGCTGCGGCTCTGCGCTGTTTGACCTCGAATCTGAAAATCCTTTAAAATCATTTAGCGAGAGTGGCGGAACTGGCAGACGCGCTGGACTTAGGATCCAGTGGGCAACCGTAGGGGTTCAACTCCCCTCTCTCGCACCATTCTACGTCTTTTAATATTGTTCTGCCCAGTAAAAATGCATCTGGTTTTCGCCGTGAGCCTGTTTCTTCGGCGCACATTTCCTTTTGAGCCAGTATTTGCTCAGGTCTACGGCGCAGCCTATAGTCTCTTTTACCGCCTCTTTGTCGAAATAGATGACCGGCTCCGCGTGATTATGGGCATCGTAAAAAACCTCCGTGTCGTCTTCAAGCCTTATTCCTTTTCTTTCGGCCTCGCTCCTTGCCCATGCCGCAACCTCGTGCCCGTACTTTTTCCTGAAGTCCCCCCCAACATCCGATGTGCAGTAGTTTCAATTTCTTCCTCCTTGTAATTGGTTTTATTTCTGTCCGGCAGCAATGCCCTTAATTGCATATTGTCTTATAACCGCTGCAATTGGTATCTGCAGCGCATCCGCCATCTCCTCAAGCTTTTCAAAGTCTGCACTCGTGAATCTGACAAGAACTGCCTTCACCTTCAGTTTCTCCTTTGGCTTTCTCGTTTTTTTTACCTTTTTTTCCATTTTAAATAGTAACTATTAGAAATAAAAAATAACTAATAACAATCTTTAATATTTCTTAGGAACTAATAGTAACTATTATTAACCCGTTTGTCAATAGTTTTTTTGCTTTTTTCTTGCAACCCGATTCCTTTTGCTATATACTTTTAAACGTATGGACTATTCGATAAAAATAGGCGGTGAGGCAGGACAGGGCATACAGACCATAGGGGATACCCTTGCACGTGTGTTTTCAAGGGCAGGTTATCATGTATTTACCAATCAGGATTATGAGTCACGCATAAGGGGCGGCCATAACTTCTTCCAGATCAGATTCTCCGAGAAACCTGTAATGGCATCGAGGGATAAAATCGACATACTGGTTGCATTAGACAAAGAAAGCATAGAGCAGCATGAAAAAGAGCTTTCCGAATACGGACAGATAATCTATGATTCAGCAACATTAAAACAGAGGCACGAAAAATCCTATTTTCTCGATATACCTTTCGTAAATCTTGCCGTCGAGCATGGCAGGAACAAGATAATGGCAAATACCGTTGCGACAGGTGCAGTATTGGGAATGCTCGGAATGGAACTGGATATTTTACTCGATATTATAAAAGTCACATTCAAAAAGAAGGGCGAAGATATTATAAAGGCAAATATTGACGCTGCAATAGCAGGGCATGACTATGCTGTAAAGGAATGTATTAAATGTTCCTTCTCTGTAGCGCCGATTTCTAAGCCAAGAATGTTGATAGCTGGCAATGACGCCATTGGACTTGGCGCCATTGCATCGGGATGCAAGTTCTATGCAGCATATCCCATGACGCCTTCAACAGGGATAATGCTCTATATTGCAGGCAAGGCAAAGGAGTACGGCATTGTCGTTGAGCAGGCAGAGGACGAAATAGCAGCAATCAATATGGCTCTGGGTGCTTCCTTCGCAGGAGTAAGGGCAATGACCGGAAGCTCCGGCGGCGGCTTTGCATTAATGGTTGAAGGGCTTTCTCTGGCTGCCATGACAGAGACGCCCATAGTCATAGCCCTTGCCCAGAGGCCGGGACCAGCAACAGGTTTTCCTACGAGGACAGAGCAGGCGGAACTGCAATTTGCCTTATACACTGCACACGGGGAATTTCCAAGGGTAATCTTTGCCCCCGGCACACCGGAGCAGGCATTTTATCTCACAAATAAGGCTTTTGATATTGCGGAAAAATACCAGATACCTGTATTAATTCTTACCGACCAATATCTTGCAGATTCACAGTGGACATTCGATGGATTTGATTCAAGCAAAATAAAATACACTGACTATAGGCTGAGGGGTGAAGCCTTTGAAAAGCTCACAGAATACAAGAGGCATGCATTCACAGATAACGGTGTATCGCCATTGGGCGTTCCCGGAGATGCAAAACACCCTGTCGTGACAGACAGCGATGAGCATGACGAAGAAGGGCATATAGTGGAAGATGCAGAGACAAGGATAAAGATGGTGAATAAAAGGCTCTTTAAAAAGTTGCCTTTAATACGAAAAGAAATCAAGCCGCCTTCGATTTACGGCCATTCTAATCCAGAGATAGTGGTTTCAGGATGGGGATCTACTTATGGAGTTATGAAAGAGGCGGTAGATGAGCTTTCAGCGAACTGGGATATTGCCATGCTTCATTTCAGCGAGATTTATCCGTTCCCTCCAACGAACAAGTTCAATTACCTGAAGGCATTAAAGGATGCAAAGATGACCATATGTGTTGAAAACAATGCCACAGGCCAGTTTGCAAGGCTAATAAAAGCAGAAACAGGATACACATTCAATAGGCTGATTAATAGATTCGATGGCAGACCTTTTACAGTGGAATATTTGATAGGAGAGATAGATGCCCTCATCAGATGATTATAAAGGCCGGAATCCTGCTTGGTGCCCGGGATGCGGCAACTTCAGCATCCTGAAGACATTCAAGGATGCCATGGTGGAACTCGGCAGAGAGCCCCATCAGTTCACCATAGTCTCTGGAATAGGTCAGGCAGGGAAATTCCCGCATTACCTTAAATGCAATACATTCAACGGCCTTCACGGAAGGACGCTCCCTGTCGCAACAGGCATAAGGCTTTCAAATCACGACATGCTCGTAATCGCTGTCGCAGGAGACGGAGACTGCTACGGAGAGGGAGGAAACCACCTCATGCATGCCATGAGGAGAAACATCAATATAAAACTATTTGTGCATGACAATCAGATATACGGGCTCACAAAAGGACAGGCGTCTCCAACGAGCATGGAGGGAATGGTTACAAAGAACCAGCCCTTCGGCGTGCTTTCAGCAGAGCTTAATCCCATGGCGCTGGCAGTAGCTCTTGATTGCAGCTTTGTTGCAAGGGGATTTGCAGGCGATACGGAACATTTAAAGGGATTGATAAAAGAGGCAATTACTCATAAAGGGTTTGCACTCGTGGATATTTTACAGCCGTGCGTTACATTCAATAAGATAAATACCTACGAATGGTATCGTCAGCGGGTCTATCACATAGAACCAGAATATAATCCCGAAGACAGAATTGAGGCATTCAAAAAGGCACTTGAATGGGGAGACAGAATTCCCATAGGGATAATCTATAAGAATAATAGACTGATTTTTGAGGAAAGGATACTGGTAATTAAAGACATCCCTCTTGTGAGACAGCCATTTGATATAGCAAAAATAGAAAACACATTAAAAGAGTTTTATTAATCCTACCCAAATCCTACATCAAGAACCATCATCACTAAAAATCCTGCAATTGCACCCATTGTTGCGATATCTGTATTCCCTCCCCTCTGCGACTCAGGGATCAATTCTTCCACAACAACAAATATCATAGCACCTGCTGCAAAGCTCAATGCGTAAGGCAAAATCGGCCTCGAAAGCATAATCGCAGCAGCGCCTATTACGCCTGCAACAGGCTCTACTATACCAGACAACTGCCCGTACCAAAAACTCTTCAGCCGCGACATTCCCTCACGTCTGAGCGGCATTGATACAGCAATGCCTTCAGGGAAATTCTGAAGTCCTATGCCAACAGCAAGGGCTATTGCACCTGTCAATGTAGCAGATGGAAGACCTGCTGCAACAGCACCGAATGCAACACCCACTGCAAGACCTTCCGGTATATTATGCAGCGTTACAGCAAGGATTAATAATGTAGTCCTCCTCCATGACGTCTTGATGCCTTCTGCATCCTTCATTGGAAGGCCCATATGAAGGTGCGGGAGTATCTTATCGATAATCCTTAGAAAAACTGCTCCCATCAAAAACCCAGCAGCAGGAGGAAACCATTTGGGGATACCCATGTCTTTAGACATCTCTATGGCAGGCGCAAGCAAAGACCAGTAGCTTGCAGCTATCATAACACCACTGGCAAAGCCGAGCATTCCGTCAAGCAGTTTCCTGTTAATGCCCTTTGCCATAAAAACAACGGCTGCGCCCATTGCAGTTACAAGCCATGTAAAACATGTGGCAAGGATTGCCTGCGCTATCGGATGTATGTCCTTTATAAGATCCATCATGATGTAGCTATTATTTTAACTAAAAAATAGTGCAGCCGTATAGTCGATGTAAAAACCATAACCGTAAAGACACATGATGATTGATTACGGATTCAAGTAAGAATATATCGTATATCTGTAAAGTTTTCATTTTCGTAAAGAAATCACAAACATAGATATTTATTGCAAAATGCATTTTTTTTTAGTAGAATTTTATTAAAGACTCGCTAAAGAAAGGAGGCGAAAAGATGAAGACTTTAAAGATAGTATTGCTGTCGCTTATAGTCCTCGGACTGGCCTTCTCCTTCGCCTATGCAAAAATGCACCTTCCCGAGGAGCGCGGGAAAACCCTTTTCAATGACACGAAATTTGGAGGAGGCACAGCAGGAAAATCATGCAACTCATGCCATCCTGACGGCAAAGGATTGGAAAAGTCTGCCGACAAGAAAGAGTTCGGCATAATGGGCAAAAAACAGAAGGGCCTCGAGGAGGCAGTAAATTTCTGCATCGAAATGGCTCTTAAAGGAAAGGCTATCGATCCGAAGTCGAAGCAGATGAAGGATATAGTCGCCTATATTAAGTCGTTAAAAGGCATGAAGATGGACAAAGAAACGCCTAAGAAGAAAAAGGCTATCGAAGGCTGCTAAAGCTAAATTTAAATGGGAAAGGCATACTGCCTTTCCCATTTTCCTTATCAGGGAGGCATTAGTGCCGATTCTCCTATTAAAATCCATCCTCTCCATTGTTATGGTCGTCCTCGCAGTTATTGTCATGTTTACTATGTTCGAGGTATTCGGAAGAGATGGAAAAAGGTATAACATCGAAAAACTGAAAAAGATACATAAAGCGAACGGAATAATCTATATTGCCTTATACATTTTTATAGCCTACTTTTGTCTGAATTATATCTTGCAAGCAAAGGCTGAACTTTCACCGCGGGCTGCATTTCACTTTGTATTCGCACTCACGGTCATAGTCTTGTTCGGCCTGAAAATCTCCTTTATAAGGATTTACCGACAGTTCTACGGGCATGTTAAGACAATAGGACTTTTGATTGCACTCTTGACTTTTGGCATGACAGGCACGTCAGGAGGATATTACCTTCTTGCAACCAAATTCGGCACCGAGCCTTTTAACTTAAACGGAATAGAGACAAAACATGAAAATCCCACAGTTGCCAAAATTATTGCCAAAACAGATGAAGAAAGCATAAGAAAAGGGAAGGAGTTATACGAATCGAAATGCTATTTCTGCCATGATGCTTATAGCATGGAATGGGGCGTGGGACCAGGGCATAAAGGCATTTTAAAAAATCCTATGCTCCCTGCAAGCAAAAAACCAGCAACACCTGAGAATATTGCAAATCAGATACGAAATCCTTATAAAGATATGCCCTCGTTCTCATATCTGCCGGATGAGGATGTGCTGAATATAATTGCGTTTTTAAATACTCTCTAGATTTTCCTTGCGAGTTCTTTCTTCAATTTTTCATCCATCTTCGCGCCATCAAATTTTGCCCTTGTCGTATCAGACAATTTAAGGCGTACTCCCCTTAAATCTGCATTGGTGAGATCAGCGGCTCGGAGATTGATATCCAGCATTGTTGCATCTCTGAGGTCAGCACCTGAAAGATTCGCTGCATTGAAATCAACCTTATCGAGATTGGAGCCTTGAAGGTTGGCTCCCGAAAAATCAGTCCCTATCATGTTTGCACCGAATATATGCGCATTGGAAAGATCCGCGCCTGCAAATCGTGATAAAATGGCATCTGTCTGTTGCAGGTTCGCTCCTTGAAGCATTGCCCTCTCGAAATTGGCAGATGATAAATGGGAGACCTTAAAATTTACCTCAGACAGATTCGCCTCTGAAAAATCGACTCCGACAAATGTGGAAAAACTCATGTCCGATTTTGAGAGATTTGCCCTTTTCATGTTTGCACCCGCAAAGTTGGAACTGCTTGAATCGCAGCCAGACATGTCTGCATCCTCAAAATCTGACATGCTGAAGTTCGACTTGTCCAGTTTCGCCCCTGCGAGTTTGCAACCCCTGAAGCTTACTGCGCTAAGGTCAAGCCCGCTCAGATCCATTCCCGAAAGGTCAAATCCCGAAACATCGCCGGTGCTTGCCGATAGTTCAATCACCCTGTTCCTCGAAAGCTTTTCCATTTTCACCTCAACTCAATATCTTTTTTCAGTATATTTTGCTATATTTTAATAGTTATTTCTACCGAGGGGTATAACCCCTCAACAATTTAATAACAGGAATATTATTTTTTATGGAGGGAGACAATGAAAGTTCAGTTGCAGATTACGGCCCACAATATCGAGCTAAACGATTTTATCAGGGAAGACATCCGCGAGAAAGCAGAGAAGCTTGATACATATTACGACCAGATTATGAGATGCAGGGTTGTGGTGGATGTCCCCCACCGCCATAAA